>CAKUNS010000018.1 GCA_934668515.1 uncultured Eggerthellaceae bacterium | reverse complement strand
GGCCGGAATAGATGCCGCCAAGGATGATGACGATGACGATCAACGCCCATTTTGCCTGCCACGTGGTCTTGCCAACCAACTGCCAATGGTTCTCGTGACTCTCACCACGCCAACCGTGCTTCTTGGCCATGTAGAACGTGAAGAGCATAAGCACCAGACCAACCAGAAGACCCGAAGTGATACCAGCCTCGAACAACTTGGTGATAGAGGTCGAAGAGGAGACGCCGTAAACAACGAACGGGTTCGAAGGCGGAATCAGAACGCCGATAGTGCCTGCTGCGGCAACCAGCGCCACCGAGAAGTGCTTATCGTAACCGCGCTCAATCATTGCAGGGATGGTAAGCGTGCCGATTGCAGCAACGGTTGCAGGGCCGGAACCGGACATAGCCGCGAACAACATGCAGCACAGAACCGTTGCCATGCCGAAGCCACCAGGAAGACGTCCGAGCATTGCGTCGCACATGGTAAGCAGTCGCTTGGACAGACCGCCCTCGCCCATGAACACGCCAGCGGCAACGAACAGGGGGATGCAGATGATGGTAACGCTGTCGATCGCGGTGTACGCCTGCGTTGCGATGTAGGAAATGGGGAGCGTCGCGGAGGCGTACATCGTGACCAACGCCGAAAAGCCAAGGCAAATGGCAATCGGCACGCCCATCACCAGGGTGATGACGAAGTAACCGAACAGGTACACGATGGAACCAAGCTGGATCTTAAACAATGCGGGAAGCAGAATGACCAAACCCAAGGCAAAGCCGATGAGAATGTCCTTAACGGAGGTCTCTTGTGCCAAGGCCTTCAAGTCTTGCGCAAGCCTGATCAGAATGAGCGCAAAGCCAATGGGAAGAATCAGGTAGAACGTGGCGTACGAGATGCCCATAGCCGGCGTCGTCTGCGGGAACATCATCAACGTGTTGATGTGCTTAGTGCCGTAGAAGAAGATGGCAGCGCCCAGAATGAAGAAGAACAAGTCAGATGCAGCCCACACGCGCTTCTGCCAAATCTGCGGAAGCTTGCCTACGGCAGCGTCAACGCGGATGAGGTCACGATTGCGAATGCTCAAAGGAACGGCCAGGTACGTAAGCCAAATGAAGACCGCTCGCGCAAGCTCCTCGGTCCAGGAAAGGTCGGGGTTCAGATGCATGATCGAAACGGCGATATATCGTCCGATGGACTCGTAGGACAGAAGCAAGATCAAGGCCATCATCAAGATCGAGCACAAAACCTTCTCGAGGTTGAAGTCAAGCCACTGGAACACGGTTTTCGCGGGCTTCAGGTCATGGGAATCGCCCTGATTCACTGCGAGGATCTGATCCTCTAGGCACAGCGTGCAGTGCTCTTGGTCGGTCAGGCCCATGATATCGGGGCTGGTGCTGGGCGTTTTAGTTTCTTTCGCACTCATTACTTGCTCGCCTCCTTAGAAGCACCAAGAAGCTGATAGTCGTCAGACTGGGTGGCGCGAATCATGTCAACGCACTCTTGCGGGATCGACTTGCCAACGAAGCTGTCCCAAACAGGACGCGTGATGTCCTTGAACTCCTGAAGCTCGGCCTCGGTCGGATCGTAAATGTTCGTGCCGGCGTCGATCATCTTCTGCTTGTTCTTAGCCTCGTTCTCGAAGCAAATGGCACGCTGCCAAACAAGCGCTTCGTGGCAGGCGTCGGTAAGAATTTGCTTCTCGTTGTCGGTAAGCTTGTTCCAGGTGCCGGTACCCATGGTCAGGATATGCATCGAGTAGTTATGACGCGATTCGATGCCGTATTTCAGCGCCTCGTTGTGCTTTGCCGAAAGCAAAAGCGACCAAGTGTTGCCCTCGCCGTCAACCGTGCCCTGAGTCAATGCCGTGAAGGTCTGGCCCCAAGCGACGGGCATGGCCTGCGCGTTAAGGGCACGCACAACGCCAACTTCTACCTTCGAGTCGGTGGTGCGGATCTTGGTGCCGTCCATGTCGGCAACCGACTTGATCTGCTTCTTCGCCATGGCGAAGTTACGGTAGCCGTACTCGGTGTACATCAGCAGCTTCAAGCCACGCTGGCTGGTGACCTCGTCGTAATACTTGCCCAGCTCACCGTAATCGATGGCATCATACAGATTCTGCTGGTATTGTTTGTCGGTTACGTAGGGCAAATCGAATGCGCCGAACTCGGGGATGAATCCCGAGAAATTCGGGCTGGAGCAGCTTGCCATATCAAGCGTGCCCTCCTGCACGGCTTCCGTGGTCACGCGGTCAGATCCCAGAACGGCGTTTGCGTAATGGTCGATTCGCATAGCGCCACCCGATTTCTCGGCAACAAGCTCGGCAAGTTTGTCGTAACCAAGCGTGATGTTGTCGCCAGTTGCCATCGGGTTAGCCAGGCGAAGGACCTTCACCTTGTCTGAAGCCGCAGCACCGCATCCGGTTGCCGTGGTGGCGAACATAGCCGCCGCACCCACTGCAGCACACGACTTCAAAAAGTTCCTGCGAGTAATGCTTTTAGTACCCATCAGTTCACTCCCTTTCCCATGACGATCGGCTCTCCCGCGATTTCCGCCCTGAAGAAGATGGGGCATGAGACGTCGCAATAGAACCGATCAGCTTCAATAAGAAGCGATCATGGCGAGATGGATTAAGAGCCCGGACTTGCGCCTTCCATTCGCTTGGCCAGGCATCCCTTTCGTGTTGTTGCGTCCAACAACGTTCAGCATGCATGAACTCCGATTCACAGTTTATTCATATAGGTGTTCTTAATTACGCTATAGCTACCCTTTATGGTTGCATCTGGGTATCATCTGCAATTAAAACTTGCAGCTTATAGATAACGCAGACATCAACCAGCACCGTTAAGGTTTGATTAACCAGCGGCTGAACAGGCTATTATTAACAAAAGGCAATTAAACGAAGGGGGACCATGAGGACGAAGCAGCTTGCCGATCTTGTCGAGATCGCGAAATGCAGTTCGATGAGCGTTGCGGCGAAAAACACGCATACCTCTCGCCAAGCGCTGACGAACTCCATTCAAAGCCTCGAGCAAGAACTTGGTTGCCAAATCATCGAAAGCAGCAAGCGAGGCGTGCGTCTTACCGAACAAGGCGAAAAAGTCCTCATAGCAGCACAGGAAATTCTTTGCCGCCTTGAAATACTCAAGGCCGATCTTGCCGATGTCGAAGATGTGAACACGCGCATTCGCGGAAAGATCACGCTCTGCCTCTCCCCTATGCTGAACATCTCGATCTTGCCCTATGCGTTCACGGAATTCCGTTCACACTACCCGAACGTGTCCATCTTCACGTCCGAGAAATACCGCGAGGAAATCATCAGCCAAGTCGCTCACGACAAGGACGCCTGCGGTATCTTGCTTGTCTCGAAGCTTATCGACGAGTTCTTCGCCGAAATCCCCGAAAACGTCGAGCTCATCGAGCTTAAGACCTACCCTATTTACATAGCGATGTCCCCACGCCACCCTCTGGCCAGCCAGAAGTCGATCTCGATCAACACGCTTACGCAGTATCCGATCGTCGTGTTCGAAGTCGGCGGAGCCGTGGGCGTGCATGCACTGTCGAAGCTGTCCGACGACATCGACGTATGCCTGTCCACCAGCAACCCGCGAATCTGCGAGAACGTCTTGAATCGCGACCACGCCGTCATGTACAGCTTCCCGCCCTACACCAAGTACAACGTCTTCGACGATTTCCGCCATATCCCCGTCAGCGATAAGCGCGCGACGCTCACCACGTACATCGCCATCAACAAGGAAATGTCGAAGGACATGCGCCAGCTAGTCTCGCTGTTCGTAAACACGTTCGCGCAGTATCTGTAAGCGAAAAAGGCAAACGAAAGCGGAGGCGGACCCTCCACACCGGGTAGTCCGCCTCCGCTTAGCCTATTGATCCTTAGAAGCCCGTTCAGACGGCTTATCGATTCGTTATCTCGGTTTCGCAGGGATCCCCTGCCGCCATGCGGACGATTCCGCCCACGCCGCATTCAACCATACTGTTCACTGCCGCATCCGTGTAGAACGCCATATGCTGCGTGATCACAACGTTGCCGAACTGCATCAGGTAGAACAGATCGCGATTCGCCAGCGTCTCGGTGCGGTGATCTTGGTGCACCATGCCCTTTTCGCCTTCGATGGTGTCCATACCGATGGCGCCGATCTTCTGCTTTTCGATGCCCTCAACTAAAGCGGCGGTGTCCATAAGGTCGCCGCGCGAGCAGTTCACCAGAATCACGTCGTCTTTCATCTTGGCAATGGTTTCAGCATTGATGATATGGCGCGTCTCGGGCAAACCAGGCAGATGCAACGTGATGACGTCGCTCTCGCGCAGCAGTTCATCCAATGAGACATAGGTGGCGTATTTCTTAACCGGTTCCTTCTCGCGGTGGTCGTACGCCAAAATACGGCAACCAAAACCCGAGAGCAGCTCGATAACCTTACCGCCAATACGGCCGGTTCCCATAACGCCCACCGTCAGGTCTTTCAGCTCGCGGCCCTGAAGCCCTTCGAGCGAGAAATCGTTCACACGAGCGCGCCACGATGCCTGCTTGTACTTTCGCATGCAGATAAGGATCATCATGATGGTGAATTCCGCAACGCCGTTCGGTGCGTAACTTGCATTGCAAACGCGAATCCCCAGTTCACGAGCAGATTCAAGGTCAATATGATCGTAACCGATGGTGCGCGTCGAAATGAACCCAACACCACGCTTCGCCCATTCCTCAAGCAACGAGCGGTCGATGCGCCCCTGCCCCAGCATGGTAACGCCCTTGAAGCCGGAAACCATCTCGACATTTTCAAGCGAAGGGATCTCGCTGGTGATCTTTACTTCGACACCCCAACGCTTCATCTGAGCCTGGAAAGCCGCCCTTTCATCGTCGCGAACCTCGAAAGCAATGATCTTCACACCCGGCATCCTCGATCTCCCGCCACTATTCCCGAAAGTTATCTTTAGCGCACTGCATTGTAGTCAAGAAATGCGACAGGTGTGTTAACAAAGCCGTTCGCTAAGCCAGCGAATGCCCTTCGCAACGCGCAAAGCCGGATCTTTGAAATGGTTGCCGGGATTCATTTCGAATGCGCTAATCGAACCGCAATCGGCAAAAATGCGCTGGATCTGTCGCGTATCGTCCTCAACGGTACGAAGCAACCTGTTTGGCGTGCGAGATTCTTTGCCGCCAAGCGAAAAATATGAGAACGAAACGACCCCATCAACCACGCGATTGAAAACGTACTCCCGGAATCCGGGATACCAAAGCGAGCCCGACACGCTTGCCACAGCAGAGAACAGCGTACTTTCAAGCGAGGCCCACACTGCGAACAGCCCCGCAAGCGAGTAGCCGGCTATCGCACGAACGATCTTAGCCTCCCCAAGAACGGCCTCGGCACGGGGAACGATCTCCTGCTCGAGCAAAGCCAATTGAGCGGCAGCTTTTCCCGCAAAAGGAGCATCGTCGCCAAACAGCCCTTCGGACGCCCATGGCGTCATGGCGTCATTCCAAGCAAAACCCTCGATGAGCACCAAAGCAACGCCCGAGGCGCCGAGCTTTTCACACTGAGATGCGATTTCTTGCGCTTCGTTCGATGCCACATGCAGGTACACCACGGGAAGCGCGCCGTCTTCGCCATGACAACCAAGCATGCAGATACTTACGTGCTGCCCCGCTACCTCGATTGTTTCCATAAGAAAGGCTCCTTCAGTTGAAAGCTGCACCAAAGACAGCGGTCGAAGCCTTATGCGATAGCCCTTTCCATCTGCAGGCGCTCGTAACCGTCAATAACTTTATCAAAGTAGGTTTCCGCGTACGACAGGTAAATGTCGCGCCATTCGCCGGCGCTTCCACCCGACGCCTCTTTCACCAACGACCACAGATACCAGCACCAACCAGCCAACGCAACGTAAGCGAAGTTATGGCAGCGCTCGGCCAATGTGGCAGGACGACCGAAATATGCATCAAGCGCATCAGAGGCTTCCTGCTCGGAAAGCCGGCAACACACAGTGAAGGTGCCGAAGTCATGCGCGTAGTCGGACATGCCCGCATACTCCCAGTCGATAAGGTGCATGCCATCGTTTTCGTCCACAAGGATGTTCATCGTGAAGAAATCGTTATGCGTCAGGCACACCGGAGCGCAATCAGCGTTCGAATAGGCAGCAACGACAGCTGCCTTCATACGCAGGCGATTGAACGCCTCGTCGGTGATAGGACCTTTGCGCAGAAGCAAGCGCTCGTAACGGCGGCTTTCCACGTAAAAGTCAAACGTGCGCTTTAGGGTTGCACCCGACTGATGCAGGTCATGAATCATTTTCATCGCCACGGCAACCTGCTCGGGGTTGTGGGCGTCAAGCTCGCGGCAGTTCGTGATGAAACGCGAGATCTTCCAACCAGTGCGCTCGTCCTCGAACACGAACGTGCCGTCAAGGCCCAGCTTCAACGCAACGCGCTGGGCGTCCACCTCGGCCTTTCGATTGATAAGGTCCTCGGTGCCAATGCCGGGCATGCGATACACGAACTCGCCCTTCGACGTGGCGAAATGCCAAGACTCGTTGGTAAGGCCCTGTTTCATGGGCCAAATATCAGTGACCTCTTCGCGCGTAGCACCAAGGATTGACCGAATATGATCATATGCAACAGAAGGCAAGACGCATTCTTCCGCGTTAAAACCCTCTTTAGCAGAAGGCGCAGTTTCACATGAGTCGTTACCGACCATGTCTCCCCCAACCAGTAAAAGAAAATAAAATCAATCAGCGAGGTCCCCAACAGACATAAAAACTCGCCGATTTCACTAGATTGGATTTTATGCGCCGTGTTCAGTATTGTAAAGGTAGCGTAAGTTTTCGAACAACCTCTTCACGTACGCCTTACATAGCCTCTTGAGCACTGCGAAGCCAGCACGATTACCAAGCTAGATGTTCGCGTATTCGCCGAAGTCAAGCACGTCGGGATAATGTTCCTTACGTTTGTCTGCAGGCGGAAGCTGCATGAAGTCGCCATAGAACTCGTACAGCAGCTTTTCGGTGTTCTTGGCAATGGGGATCATGGTGTCCTCAAACGGAACCATGCGCACAGGATACAGATCGTCGCGCAAATACGTGCAGGTGAAACGGTTGGTATCGCACACGTAGCCAACACGCTTGGTGGAGAAATCATCCTTATAGCGAGTCATGGCATCAAGCGCGCGCTTGTTGAAATCGATGTTGCGCAGGCCGGGGAGCTTCAGTATACCGCACATGACGTTCGTACCCGTGCGAAGGATTTTCGCACGAGCATCGTTACCGGCGATGTAGGGGTTCTCGATGCCCTTCACAATAGCGAGCTTGTTGTTGAACCACGCATCCCAAGCCTGGCTTTTGTATGCCTTCTCGTCATCGGCAAGGTTATCCATGGCAAACAGGTCCAAGAAAATGCCCGAAGGGCAATCCATGGTGGCAAGCGCCGAATCGCGGAACTCGGTTCCCTTCAGCATCATGCGAAACGTTGCCATAGGATAACGCGGGTCGATCTGCGAACTGAGCATTTCATACTTGTCGGAGTGATCGCGCTGGACGATTTCGGTGAGTTTGTCCAAGTCGGGGCGCGGCATGCAAATATCGATATCGTCATCCCACGGGATAAAGCCCTTATGACGCAAAGCGCCAATGGCGGCACCATATGCAACGAACCAGGTGATGTCGTTTTCTTCGCAGATCTTCGAGAAGTCTTTAAGCATCATGAGCATGACACGATGGAGCTGACGAAGCCTGTCGTCGGTGACGAATTCCTCTTGATTTACCTGATCCCCCATAACAGCACCTATCTGAATAGATGAAGGCAGCCCCCAACGAACCGCCCGATTTGCAACTAAATAGTGTATCAAGAACCCGTAAAACTGAACAGATCCGCCCCTCATGCAATTCATGCGGTTTCTGTCTTGTCACCTGTTAGGTTAGGTATATACTCAGTCAGCATTTCAACACGCAAACGAAAGGACGCGCGCACGATATGAAAGAACTGCTCAAGCGCAAAGGGATCGAGATCTCCGCGCAACGCTACCTCATCGATGCTCTGGGAGCCATGGCTCAAGGCCTGTTCGCCTCCCTTCTTATGGGAACCATTCTTTCCACCCTTGGCACGCAGCTGGGCGTGCAGGCATTCAGCGACGCCGGCGCATTCGCCAAGGCTGCAGCCGGCCCTGCCATGGCGGTCGCCATCGGATACGCGCTGAAGTCGCCTTCACTGGTACTGTTCAGCCTGGTAGCTGTTGGCGCCGCTGCCAACAGTCTGGGTGGCGCGGGCGGCCCTCTTGCCGTTCTAGTGGTTGCAATCGTCGCAACCGAATGCGGCAAGCTGGTTTCAGGCGCCACCAAAATCGACATTCTGGTCACGCCGTTTGTCACCATCATGGTGGGCAGCCTACTCTCGTACGCAATCGCCCCTAGCATCGGCGCTGCAGCCAGCTCGTTCGGCACCCTCATCATGTGGGCAACCGACCTCCAACCCTTTCTTATGGGCATCGCCGTATCGGTCATTGTTGGCGTCGCGCTCACCCTGCCCATCTCTTCGGCAGCCATCTGCGCCGCACTGGGCCTGACCGGTCTTGCGGGCGGCGCCGCGGTTGCCGGCTGCTGTGCGCAAATGATCGGCTTTGCCGCAATGAGCTTCAAGGAAAACGGTGTTGGCGGCCTGATCAGCCAGGGCCTTGGCACCTCGATGCTTCAGATGGGCAACATCGTGCGCAACCCACGCATCTGGATTCCGCCCACGCTTGCTTCCGCCATCACCGGCCCTATCGCCACCTGCATCTTCGGCATGACCATGGACGGCGCCGCGATCTCCAGCGGCATGGGCACCTGTGGCCTAGTCGGTCCCATCGGCGTGTACACCGGCTGGCTTGCCAACATCGAAGCTGGCATCATGCCCGCCATCACCGCCTTCGACTGGCTTGGCATGCTTCTGATCTGCATCATCCTTCCTGCTATTCTTTCCATCGTTTTCGGCAACCTGTTGCGTAAAATGGGATGGATCAAAGAAGGCGACCTCAAGCTTGAAAGCGCAGACGACATCGCCCGCGCCAACTCCGAGGCTTAATCAACCACGCGCCCAATCGAACGCAAGCGAAAGCAGGAAGCAGTGAACGGCGAAGAACGCAGGAAGAAGATAACCAGCATTCTGGAGAGCTCTGACGAACCCGTGCCCGGGCACACGCTTGGGCACGAGCTGAACGTCAGCCGCCAGGTGATCGTGCAGGACATCGCGCTCCTGCGTAGCGCGGGGCACCCCATCGCTTCCACCAATCGCGGGTACATCATGGGCGGCAAAGCTCAAGCCATACGCATGTTCAAAGTGAAGCACAATGCCGACCAGATGCGCACCGAGATGGACGCCATCGTCGACTTGGGCGGTTGCGTCATCGACGTTGCTGTGAACCATCGCACCTACGGTTTCATCAGCGCCCCTCTTGATGTGAAAAGCCGCCGTGATGTCAGCCGGTTCATCGAGGATCTGGACAAGGGAGTCTCTCAGCCCCTGTCCGCTTTAACCGATGGTTACCACTTCCATCACGTCAGCGCAGACTCAAACGAGATACTTAACGAGATTGAAATATCATTGTCTGACCTGGGGTTTCTTGCGCCACTTACAGATTATGAGAAGGAAATGTGCAGTTAAGGCAAAGTAATTTAGTTTCTAGTTAACAACTTTATTTCAGAGTCCTATACTCCGAATCGTTTTCGAGCCGTGAGCGACAAGGCTACGGCTCATTTCTTTTTTAGGAGGTAGGAAAAAATGAGAACACTTGAAAAAGTAAGCGGCTTCGCAGGAAAGCACATGGCAATCATCGCGCTACTCGTTGCGATTATCGCCCTGATCTTTCCGCAACCGATTCATGCCGCCATCCCCACTTCCTGGGTCAACACGCTTCTCGGCATCGTCATGTTCGGTATGGGCATGACGCTCAAGCTCAGCGACTTCAAGGTTGTTTTCACGAAGCCCAAAGCCGTCATCTGCGGCATCCTCTCACAATTCATCATCATGCCCGCTTTGGCATTCCTTTTGGTGACGCTGTTCCAGCTCCCCACCGAGCTTGCCGTTGGCGTCATCTTGGTCGGCGCTTGCCCGGGCGGCACCAGCTCCAACGTCATGACCTATCTTGCCAAAGGCGACGTCGCCCTGTCGGTTGGCATGACCGCATGCACCACCATCATGGCCCCGTTCGTAACCCCGGCATTGGTTCTTCTGCTTGCCGGCCAAACCGTCGACGTCAGCTACGTCAGCATGCTTGTTTCCATCGTTCAGGTGGTTCTCGTGCCCATCGCCCTTGGCTTTGTGATCAACTACTTCTTCAGCAAGTTCGCCGAAGCGTTCGGAAAGGCCCTGCCGCTTATCTCCGTTATCGCCATCTGCCTGATCATCATGGCTGTCGTTTCCGCTAACGCAGCAAAGCTCATGAGCACTGGCTTGCTTGTCATCGCCGTCGTCATGCTCCACAACGTGTGTGGTTATGCCCTGGGCTACCTGGCCGGTCGCATGCTTGGCCTGACCAAAGAGCAAATGCGCACGCTCTCCATCGAAGTTGGCATGCAGAATTCCGGCCTTGCCACCTCGCTTGCCACCATGCATTTCGCCGCTATGCCCATGGCGGCCGTTCCCGGCACCGTGTTCAGCGTCTGGCACAACATCTCGGGTGCGGTATATGCGAACATCCTCGCTCGCACGGCCCATGACAAGAAGGCCGAGAGCCACGCAACGGAAGGTGCGCGCGCATAACGCCAGCACCAAGCTGATCGATTCTTACTGGATCTGACGCTTTCAAGCGAAAAACCCAACCGCAATCAAACCGCGGCCCAACGCACACCCAACAAAAGCCCGACGAACAAGCAATCCTCGAACACAACCAGTAACGCCAGCGCGAGTAGTTCACGCTGGCGTTACGTTTTTGTCGAGCAAGCGTACGCAGTGCTAGCATCAGCCCATTGAATCTTCCAAACCTAAGGAGCAGACATGTGCACCGGAATCCGATTCAACGACCCAGAAGGCAACCTGTACTTCGCGCGCAACCTTGACTGGAACACTCGTTACGGCGAGCGCGTGGTTATCACCCCGAAGGGCTTCGATATCCCCTACCGATTCATCGAGCCCGCGAAATCCCAGCACAACATCATCGGCATGGCTGTTGCCGCCGGCAACTTCCCCATGTACTTCGACTGCGGAAACGACGCAGGGCTTGCCGTTGCAGGACTGAACTTCCCAGGCTTCGCCTCGTTCCCCGAAGAGCCGGTCGAGGGCAAAGACAACGTAACCGCCTACGAATTCCCGCTATGGGTTGTCGCAACCTTCGACTCAGTCGATGCAGTTGAGAAAGCCCTCAAGAACGTCGTGATCAACGGCTCGCCGTTCCAACCCGGCGGCGCCGTGGCGCTGCTGCACTGGATCATCGGCGACGGAAAGCGCAGCATCGTCGTCGAGCAGACCGTCGATGGCCTTCACGTGTACGACGATCCCGTCGACGTGCTTACCAACCAGCCCGAATTCCCCTGGCACCTTACCAACCTGCGCACCTACATCACCGCCACGAACACCATGCCCGAAAACCCCGTTTGGGGGAAGATGGAACTTGTGCCGTTCGGTGCGGGCTCTGGTGCTCGCGGCATCCCGGGCGACTCGTACACTACCTCGCGCTTTGTGAAAGAGGCGTTCACCAACGTCAACTATCCGCAAAAGGACAATGAAGCCGAGAATGTCTCGCGCGCGTTCCACACTCTTTCGGCAGTTGCCATGATCGACGGCAGCTCTCAAATGCCCGACGGAACGTTCGAGCTCACCCTGTACACCGGCTGCTACTCCGCGCGCACGCAAACGTACTACTACTCGACGTACGAGGATCCTGCCATCATTGCGGTACCTATGAGCGATTATCTCAACGATTCCACTGACCCATCCAAGATCATCGTGATATAAACGAACGATCAGTGAAATCACGACCCTCTTAGCAAAAGGATCATCATGACCGGAAACGAAACCGTCCTTCAGTACCTCACCGCCGTGCCCGCATGGTATTTGGCCACCAGCGTCGACGACCAGCCGCACGTTCGCCCGTTCAGCTTTGCCGCCGAACAGGACGGCAAGATCTGGTTCTGCACCGCAACCACTAAGGACGTATGGGAAGAGCTTTTGGCGAACCCCCGATTCGAGGCGACTTCGTGGTGGCCCGGCCACGGCTGGCTGATCCTCCGCGGCGTTGCCGGCATGAACGACCTGGTGAACGACGATATCCGTCAAGCCGGCTACGACCATCTCACTATGCTGGGCGAAACCTACGACGGACCGACCGATCCCGCTTTGGTGTTTTTCAGCGTCGAAGAGCCGCAAGCTTGGATCTGCGGCCACGACGATTGGGAGCCCATCGAGCTTCCCTAACAAGAAGGATCATCAATTCTTGCGCAAGACCCCAGCGACACGTCGTCGCTGGGGTCTTTTTGCTGGGAAAACACGCACTGATTGCCCCTCGTGCCGACAAGCTCGATTAGCATACTTGTCGGCGAAACAAGTCAGCCAACCCTTCGCTGACGGGTATACTATGTCCATGGAACCGCCAAAGGACATATCAAATCGCAAAATCCTCGCGCTTGCCGCCGTCGCAGCCCTCGCGGTGCTTGGCATCCTTCTTCATGCGCAGATTCTAGGCGGCTCCCTACCACCGCAAATCCGTCGCCTTTTCATGGGATCCTCCGGTACCAGCGGATACATGATCTTGCTTTGCTTGGTAGCAACCGGTTGGGGTTATTCGGTCTACATCAGATGCTCCGACGAGACCATTCGCAATTACCTGATAGTCATAGCCACGTTGATCGTCTTATGGATGCTCGACGTGCTGCTTAAGTATCCCCTGCCCGACCCCTTGTTCCTGATCAGGTCGTATATGTGGTACTTCTACTACGTGCCGATGACCATCATCCCCATGCTTTGCTTCTTCAGCGCGCTTCGCTCGGCGGCGCTCGACACGAAACCCGTTGCAAAGGTCATCAAGGCCATCGTCGTCGCTATCTCGACAATGGCGATCTTCACCGTGCTCACCAACAACTTCCATCATTTCGTGTTCAAATTCGATTTCGCCGACCCCGATTGGTCGGGCAATTACACATACGGTTTGGGATACTGGGCAGTCTTGGCCTGGTATCTCGTTTTGTTCATCGCCTTCCTTTCCGTCTCTTTCGCAGCTGCCCGCAAACAGCTTCGCAGCGCTTTCGTCCCCATCGTCATGGTTATTGGCGCAAGCAGTGTTTACTTCATCCTGTACATCCTTCGCGGCACCGTCTCAATCGGCACGAACTTCTCGCTTGTATACTGCGTGGTTCTTCTTGTTGTCCTTGAAATGACGCTCGATCTGGGAATTCTTCCGTCGTATAGGTGGTATCGCGATGCCTTTGCGATGCTTCCCCTCGATCTGAAGATTCTCGATCGAAATAACGACGTTGTTTTCCAAAACAACGAAGCCCTGCCCGTCTCACCGGCTGTCGCCAACGCAATCGACATGCACCAAGAAACAGCACACCGCGCTGCATTCCGCATCGAGTCGATTCCCGCAACCGTCTTCAAAACGTACCCCGTGCACGGCGGAACCGCCTTGCTGACCGAGGATGCCTCCACCATCGAAGAACGTCGCGAAGCGCTCATCAGAAGACGGGAATCGCTTAGGGAAAGCAACGAGCTGCTTAAGCGCGAGTCGAAGATCAAAAGCGAACTTGTCCGACTCGAAAGTGAACGAGCCCTCATCGACGAGATCGAACGCGCCTTGAAGGACAAGACGCAAGAGATCGAATCCCTTCTTGGGTCCCTTCCCACATGCACCGACGCCCAGTGCCAGATAGAGCGCAGACGCATCCTTGCCCGCGTCAAGCTTCTTGTTGCCTATTGCAAGCGCAAAGCCGGACTGGTTCTGTCCGAAAAACGCGATCCGGAATTCAGCCGCAAACAACTGCAGCTGGTGTTCAGCGAAACCGCATCCGACCTCCGATCAATCGGCGTCGAGTGTGCAGCGCTAGTCGAGACGCGCGAGAAGCTTCCCGCAGCATGCGTCAGCCTTCTGTACGACTGCCTATACGACTTCGCACTTGCCGCCCACCTCACCAACGATGCGGTACTCATGCTGTTCGTTCACGAACTTGATGCGGCACACGTTCAAATGAAAGCGCTCCTGGAAACCACCGTGGCCCCAACCGCCGATTTCGAAAGCCTTGCCGAAGACCTTAACGCGTCGCTAAGCGAAAAAGGCGCTCCTTTCTCGATCACCGCTTCGCCAAGCAGTGCAAGCCTGTCCGTGATCGTCGACTCCACGGCTCCCGAAGTCGAAGCGAAACAGGAGGCGAACTTATGAACCACCTTTTCGCCTTAAAGGCAACAACTCTGAATCTTCTTGTTGTCGTGCTTCTGGGAATCACGATCCTGCAGCTACTGCACAGTTTGTTCCTCACCGCCAAAACTACCCAGAAAAACTCGCGGCTCGTCATCTTGTACGAATTCCTTCTCGTACTCTATCTATTCATCGCTTGCAGTGCAGCCATGTCAGCGCTTCAAGGACATGGTCACGTATTCCTGCGGTTCAAACCATACGCCATACTTCTTGAGCCTTTCTTATGGCTGAACTTCGTCATTGCCATCGTAGGCATGTGCGCGTATCGCAAGAAGGGCTTCCTTGCCCATACGCCCGAGTTCATCACACTGGTTTTGTCTACACCGCCCGTCATTGCCAAAGCCGGCGGGTTCACCGGGTATCTCTTGATAGTCTGCTCTTCGTATTTTCTGTTCCGCGCACTCTCGAACCTGATGATCGACCTCAAACTTCGTGCAGCCGAACCCACGTTCCTCTCACTTATCGAATCGTTAGATAAACTGCCCGAGGGCCTAGCCTGGACGACGACCGACTATCAGATGCTATACATGAACGACGCCATGCGCTCGTGTCTGATGAGGCTTGGCTTTGCCACCGACCTGTCAGACACCACCGATTTGTGGAGTAAATTGGAATCAATTGCGCTGAACCACCGCGAACGAAAAGATGCGGTGCTTCCCGAAGGCATCCGAATCCATATCGATGAAAACGAAACAAGGCTGTTCGTGCGCGATTCAACCGTGATCCGCAGAACCACCTGCAGGCGCATCTACGCCATCGACGTCACTGAAGAAGAGCGCCTGAATGAGAAGATAGAACAAGTTAACGAAGAGCTTGCAGTGAAGAACAGCGAGCTTAACGCCTCGCTTACCCAACTTCAGGAAGTCGCTCAAAACAAGGCGCTCGTCGACATGCAGGCGCGCGTGCACGATACCATCGGGCAGCGCCTTTCCATCTTGCATCGTTACCTTGAATCGAACGACTCCGATCCAGAGAAGCTTACACAAGTGGTTGGCCTGCTGCACGACATCACCGCCGAACTCGATTCCCATGCGCAGCCCAATGCGCAAGCCGAGCTCGACTCGATCAAGAACGCGTTCTCACTCATCGGGATCGATATCGTGGTGTCGGGCTCACTCCCCGAAGATCCTGCTGTTGCCGCAGGCTACACGCGGATCATCCGAGAAGCATCAACCAACGCGGTCAAACACGGCCACGCAAAAAGGGTTTCCGTCGATATCCGCGAAACCCCCGAGGAACGCACGCTCAGTATCTCGAACGACGGCGTCGCAGCTTCCGAAGGAATCCGCTTCGGAACAGGCCTTCCGGGAATGAACGAAACAGCTAAGAGCTTTGGGGGCGCCCTCGTAGTGACCTCGTACAGCCCATTCACCATCGTCGTAAAGCAAAAGTTTCAATAAACAGGTAAACTGATGATTAATGAACGCGCCATCGCAAGGAGACGCCATGATCAACATCATTCTCGTCGAAGATCAAGCAATGCTGCGCGAATCGCTTGAGCATACCCTAAACGACCAAGACGACATGACGGTTGTCGCCGCCCTTTCCGATGCAGCCGACTCGATCGACGCCGTAGCGCGCACGCAAGTCAATTGCGTCCTTATGGATGTTTGCACCGAAAACGATTCAAGCGGCATCGTCGCTGCACGAAAAATCAAAGAAGCGCACCCCGAGACGCGCGTCATCATCATGACCGGCATGCCTGAGATCACCTTCATCGAGCAAGCTCGCGACGCGAAGGCCGACAGCTTCGTCTACAAGAACGTGGGAACCTCCGACCTTTTGAGCATCGTCCGTTCAACCATGGAGGGCTACTCCACCTACCCCACCCAGAAGCAAAGCGTCTTCTCGGGAACCGCCTCGCTCACCGACATCGAGATCGACATCCTTCGTTTGGTCTGCGAAACCAAAACGCGCAAGGAGATCGCCGCCGAGCTTTATCTAAGCGAGGGAACGGTCAAGCGCCACATTTCCGAGATCCTGGCCAAAACCGGCTACGACAATATTCTTCGCCTGGCGGTCCACGCCGTTTCAAGCGGCCTTATCGTGCCCAACATGGACGACAGTCGCGACATCGCACAAGAATAAGCCATTCGGTGTTCCGAAATCGGGTTTGCTGAGCCGTAAGGAACTTCGCAATCGCCGCCCTTCCCATCATGATTCAGTCAACGACTAAATCATTCAATCGTCAACGAAAGGAGCGATTGCAATGGGATTCTTCGGCAAGATGTTCGAAAAGAAGAACTGCGACATCTGCGGCGGCGAGATTGGCCTTCTGGGCAACCGCAAGCTTGAAGACGGCAACCTCTGCAAGGAATGCGCGAGCAAGCTCTCCCCGTATTTCAGCGATCGCAGAAGCTCAACCGTTGAGGAGATCCGCAACCAGCTTGATTGGCGCGAAGCCAACAAGGAACGCGTGGCGGCCTTCAACGT
Organism: uncultured Eggerthellaceae bacterium; assembly: GCA_934668515.1. Classification (GTDB taxonomy): domain Bacteria; phylum Actinomycetota; class Coriobacteriia; order Coriobacteriales; family Eggerthellaceae; genus UMGS1502. Next base: position 19,943 of record CAKUNS010000018.1, on the reverse strand, counting down.
AACCAGAACCTTAGGCAACGACGTGAAGGTGCTGCTGGACGAGGACGCGGCGCGCTTCATGGTGACCAGGAACTCGCGCTGGCGCGACGCGAACCCCGATGTGCTTGACTTCTCGCAGGTCACCGGCTGCGACACCGAAGTCCGCGAAAGTAGGACCGAGCTTCACTGGAAGGACAAAGAAGGCAAGTCGCAAAGCTACGATCCACCGCGCTACGACATCGATTACGACATTTACCTCACCATCCATGTGAACACGCCCTACTTCGACGAGATCACGTTCAAGGTGAACGATTCGCGTATCGAAGAGCAGTTCTCGGCGGAGTACAACGAAGCCGAACGTCAGGCTAGGGAAATCCGTGAGGCCCTGACCCATGTCCGCGAGGAAGTTCGCGAGCAAGCGGCAGCTGCAGCCGCACCCAAGACTGCGGTTACGTGCCCCTTCTGCGGCGCCACGACTATCCCCGATGCAAGTGGTCGCTGCGAGTACTGCGGCGGTGCGCTGGGGGCATAACCTAGATTCTCCCGTCCGTTCCACATTTCCACCTGCACAGACAAGCGCATCGCCAAACAGCGAGCCCCGAGTCACGATGGCAGCTCGGGGCTCGTGTCGTTTGCTTTAAGCCAAATGTCTAATCAGACGCCAAGACATTAGTGGAAGGCCGGGATCATGAGCCACAAGGCGAATAGCACGATAGCGATGCATGCGGCAAAGCACACAGCAGACATCACACGACGAGACAGGTGCTCGCCCTGCGTGTCAGTTTCCCCCGACGCCCAAAGGCGCAGACCCGAAGCGTACAGCGTGCCAATCGCGCTTGCAATGCCCACAGCAACGACAAGGACGGTTACGAACGAGGTGACTTCCTTGATGATCATCGCGGTTCTCCTTTACGCGGCCTGAGCCATGCTCGGGGAAGGAATGGCGGTTACCTTCACGGTTTTAGCTTCATTGACGTTCTTGCTGTTCACGGGGTTACGCTTGGACAGAGCGAAAATGACGGCGGCAGCAACGCAGGCAATCACGACTACGGCCGCAGTGCCCCAAATGCCCGTCTTGGCCAAAGCGCAGGCAAGCGCGCCCATCATGCCGGCGCAGGGGAAAGTGACCAGCCACGCAACCAACATGCGGGCAGCAACGCCCCAGTTAACTTCGTTGCCTTTCTTGCCCAGACCGGTACCGATAATCGAGCCCGAGCAAACCTGCGTGGTGGAAAGAGCAAAGCCCAAGTGCGAGGAAACAAGAATAGTGGTTGCGGATGCAGCCTCAGCCGCGAAGCCCTGCGGTGTGTTGATCTCGGTCAGGCCCTTGCCAAGCGTGCGGATAACGCGCCAACCGCCCATGTAGGTGCCCAAAGCAATTGAGAGGCCGCAGATGGCAACAACCCAAAGCTCGGGGCCGGTGCCGGAAGGCTGGAAGCCGGTGGCGATAAGGGTAAGCGTGATGATGCCCATAGTCTTCTGAGCATCGTTGGTGCCGTGAGACAAGGCAACCAGGCAAGCCGTGATGGTCTGACCATGACGGAAGCCGTTATCAACCTGCGATTCGCTCATGCCCTTCACAATGCGGTAGATAAGCTTCACGGCAACAAATGCCGCCAGGCCCGCAACAACCGGCGAAACCAGGGCGGGAATCAAAACCTTGGTCAAAACAGCACCGAAGTTAACGCCCTCAACGCCGGCGCCGACGATGACAGCACCAACTAGGCCGCCGAACAGCGCATGCGAGCTAGAGGAAGGAAGGCCAACAAGCCACGTGATAAGGTTCCAAAGGATAGCGCCGATCAAACCAGCAAGAATAAATGCGGGCGCGATGGTCACAACCTGTTCGTTAATGATGCCGCCCGAGATGGTTTTGGCGACCTCGGCGGAAAGGAACGCGCCGATCAGGTTCAGCGTTCCCGCTGCCATAACGGCGGTTTTCGGCTTGAGAGCGCCGGTGGCGATAGAGGTCGCCATTGCATTCGCCGTATCATGAAACCCGTTCGTGAAGTCGAAGATGAGCGCTGTCGCGATCACCAGGCACACCACGATCATGGTTGTTGGATCCATTTGCTTTTATTCTCCCTTCACATGCGCGCTTTGTTTGCGAACCGCCTCTTTCGCCCTTATCGGGCCCGGGCAAGGCTCCTCCCCAAAAGGCTCCTTGTCATTACGGGAATCGAGTCTAGAAAGGCTTTGTAAAGCGAATGTAAGACACGTTTAAGGGCAGGGTAAACGCAAGCAATGCACACTATTTCGTCCCAAAACGACCACTCGTGAAACTCAATAACCACAGCGGGTAAGACAAGCGAACAGGCGAAGGAATCGCCTTCCGTAGCAAGACACAGAGCTTGACCTGCGGTTTTCTTTACCACACAGAAAGCTTGCCGAAGCACGCCGCCCAAAACGGCAAGCCACCGCAGAACGGTAGATTTTCGTTAGATAGGAAACGTGGCTACGATTGCCGATATAATATGCAAGGTTATACACATGAAGCCGCGTACCATATGCGGCGTGACAAGGGGAAGCTGCATGGCCGACAATCAAACCGCTGTTCAGCGCACTAAGCGTCCAACGGAATTCCAACACAACATGTTCGTTCTGGAGTCGCTGGTCACCAAAGACTTCAAGTTGAAGTATCGTCGCAGCGTGCTTGGCATTCTGTGGAGCGTTCTGAACCCGCTTCTTATGATGTGCGTTCTCGCTGCCGTGTTCTCATACATGTTCCGATTCAGTATCGAGAACTTCCCGCTGTACCTTATCTTGGGTCAGATCCTGTTCGACTTCATGAACCGTTCCACCTCGCAAGCCATGAGTTCCATCATCGAGGCGCAATCGCTCATCAAGAAAGTGCGCATCGAAAAGATGGTCTTCCCGCTTGAGAAAACCATGTTCGAGCTGGTCAATTTCGCCATCTCCCTGGTTGCCGTGGCATGCGTCATGGTGTATTTCCGCGTCGTTCCCAGCATCCATGCACTGTGGGGCGTGCCGCTTATCACCCTGCTCGTATTCATCTTCAGCGCTGGCCTTGGCCTTCTGATTTCAGCTTTGTCGGTCTTCTTCCGCGACGTCATGCATCTGTGGGGCGTCGTGCTGACGGCCTGGACCTATGCAACCCCGCTGTTCTACCCCGTTGACCTGCTCTCGGGCACGATGCGCATGCTCATGGAATGGAACCCTATGTACCACTACGTCACCATGTTCCGCGACTTCATGATGTGGAACACGGTTCCCGGGCTTGGCGAGATCGCCCTTGGCGTGGCGATGGCCGTCATCACCTTCGTCATCGGGTTCGCGGTTTTCCGCAAAAACGAAAACAAGTTCATCCTCTACATCTAGCAACGAGGTAGTACCATGGCACAATCCTTCACCGCCTTTGGAGAAAAACTCGGCGAGCCCATCATTGTGGTCGACGACGTCACCATGACGTTCAACATCGCAAGCGAGCAGCTGAACTCGTTGAAAGAGTACTTCATCAAGCTGATGAAACATGAGCTGTTCTTCAAGGAGTTCCACGCACTCGAGGATATCAACCTCACTATCAACCGAGGCGATGTGTATGGCATCGTAGGCACGAACGGTTCGGGCAAATCCACCCTTCTCAAGCTCATCGCCGGTGTGCTTGAACCCTCTAAGGGCTCCGTCAGCATCGGTGGCACCATCGCCCCGCTCATCGAGCTTGGCGCTGGCTTCGACATGGAGCTCACCGCTCGCGAGAACATTTATCTGAACGGCGCGCTTCTTGGTTACAGCAAGAAGTTCATCAACGAGCGCTTTGACGAGATCGTCGACTTCGCTGAAGTCCGCGACTTCTTGGACATGCCCATGAAGAACTACTCCTCGGGCATGGTCGCTCGTGTAGCGTTCTCGGTCGCAACGGCAACTATTCCCGACATCCTTGTCGTTGACGAGGCGCTGTCGGTTGGTGACTTCCTGTTCCAAGAAAAGTGCGAGCGACGCATCAACGAACTGGTCAACACCTACAGCACCACGCTCCTTTTCGTTTCGCACAGCATCGATCAGGTCGAACGTGTTTGCCGCAAGGCCGTATGGATCGAAAAGGGTCACATGCGCATGGTCGGCGACGTTAAAGACGTCTGCGACGCCTACCGTCAGCTCGACCACGAATAGAGGCCCCATGGATCGCGCATACTACACGTACAACGACGGCAAAGCGCCCAACGATGCAGCTGCCGACATCGCGGCATCCGAGAATACCCAGACGCCCGATGTCAGCGTGATCCTGCCCATTTTCAATACCGAGCGTTATCTTGACCAAGCACTCGACAGCGTAAGCGAGCAGTCGCTTCGCTCCATCGAGATCATCTGCGTCAACGACGGCTCAACCGACGGCTCGCTTGAGATCATGCAAGTTCACGCCGCCCAGGATAGCCGCATCCGCATCATCGACAAGCAAAACGAAGGCTACGGCGCTAGCTGCAACCGCGGCATCTCCGAGGCACGCGGCCGCTACATCGCCATCCTCGAACCTGACGACTGGATCGAGTCGAACATGCTTGCTGACATGATCGCTCTTGCGAACTCGTTCGATCAGGACATCGATATCGTGAAGACGCCTTATTGGCGCATCTGGATGCCTGACACCCCCGAACAGAGAAAGGTCAACTGCAGCTATCGCAGCCGCATCAAGCCTGCTATGCAGCCCTTCACCATCCATGATCCAGACGTCACACACCTGCTCACCCATCATCCGTCCATCTGGTCGGCGATCTACCGCACCGACTTCTTGAAGGAACACAGCATTCGCTTCCTGCCCATTCCCGGCGCAGGTTGGGCCGACAATCCCTTCCTATACGAAACGCTGCTTCAAGCAAAAACGATCGCGTACCTCGATCAGCCCTACTACTGCTATCGCGAGGAAACACCCGAGAAATCCGAGTCGTTCGCAACCAAGAGCACCCTTGTCCCATTTGAGCGTTGGAACGACATCAAAGATGTCGTCGATCGTTTGGGCGAGTCGGACCCCAACATCCTGAAAGCGCTCAACGAGCGCGCTTTCACGTACCTTGGCGGCGTTCTTGATCATGTGGGAATGGACGCCCCTGGCCTTGAACCCATGCTCAAGATGATATTCAATCGCATGGACGACCGGCTGGTATTCGACGACGGCAGAATCGCTCCCGGCATGAAGCGCATTTACGCCACCGTCAAGGGAATCCAACCGCGCACGCAAAGCAAGGCGGCGTATATCGGCGTTGTGGCTCGCGAGGGCCTTTACAACTTGAAGAACACCGGCTTGGGCATGACGATGGAAACGTTCAAGGGTTTCATCGGACGCTAACCGCCATTCCTCTTAACAACCACCAACGCACAGCGGCACTTTGGATATCCACCGCTCAAAATAAACAACTCCTCGGCTGATTACATCAACCGAGGAGTTTTGCTTTGCATAAGTAACTCGTTATTTTTTACTGCGCCATACACGCATTATTCAGCGTGGCTAAGCGCTCTTCAGCTCGTTTGCCTTCTTGCCAAAAGCCTTGGCGTTCTTGTACCACAGGTACAGCCACTCACCCACCGGCGCACCGCACGCATCCTTGTACAATGCCCAAATGAACCAGTAATAGCTGCAGATGGCGATATACGCCACGCAATGAAACAGCTCGTCCTTGGTTGGCTCGCGCTGGAAATATTCATGCAGCACTCGAACAGCCTCATCGTAGGTGTAATCGCTGCAGCAAATGAAGGTTCCCAGGTCGCTGGCGTAATCCGACATGCCTGAGTATTCCCAATCGATAAGATAGCCCCTGCCATCTGCAAACAAGATATTAGGGTTGTAGAAGTCGTTGTGACACAGGCACGGCTTCACGCCGTCGGCCTTTACCGCAGCATTCAGACCGTCGATAAGCTCGAAAAGCGTCTTGAAATCGCGGAACGACGAGCGATGACTAGCGTCGAGCTTCTCAATAAGAGCTCGTGTATTCTCGTGCACATCAAAGGCCCATTTCGACTCCCTGCCGCAGGAATGAAGGGTCCTTGCCATGCGCATCGCCGCAGCAACCTGCTCTTCGTTGTGGTAATCAAGCAGCTCGCAATTGGTAACGTAACGCGAGATCTTCCAACCCTCATGCCCGTCTTCGTACACGAACGTGTCGTCCAGGCCAAGATCACGGGCGACGTCTTGCGAATACGCCTCGCTTTCACGGCTGATGATTTCCTCGGTGCCGGCGCCCGGGTGACGGTACACGTACTCTTCCCCGCGCACCACGAAATGGAACGAAAGATTGGTAAGTCCCTGCTTGATGGGCTTGATTCCCGTGATATCGATGCGTTTGCATTCCATGATGTGGCAAATGTTGTCCAAAATGGAAGAATCGACATTGTCCAAGAAGGACGGATCGAAGCCGTTCAGCTCTTCAAGGGAGTCGAACTCGTTCAGAACGCCCTTAGGGTACGGGCGCATGACCATGCGCAGCTCGTCGATATGAGCGATATAGATGTCTTCCCATAGCTTGCCAGCCGTACTGGGAAGGTCATACTCGTCAACCAAAATCGAAGTGAACTTCTTCGAGAACGCACGATCGAAATAAACATGGCCAAGCATGGCATATGAATCGCAGCCGCCAACCTCGACCTTGGTGATAACGTCATGCGCACCCGTGGTGATGCAGTATTCATTGGTTTCGCCCTCGAAAAACTCAGCCGCATAGTAGGCCTCGTAAACATAGGGCTCGAACACATTCTCGGTGAAGTAGTCATCCGAGGAGCACACGTACGTATTGCCCAACTTCTCCCTGACCAGCATGAGCGTGGAGTTGTTATTGCGCGTAGCGTAGTGCTCGTTCACGCGAATGGTCACGCCGAACTCGTCCTCTAGGTAGAAAAACTGCTCTTTGCAATAGCCGACGACAACCGTGATGTCGTTGATACCCGCTTCCTTGAGCTGGCGGATCTGACGCTCGATCAGAACCTCTCCGCGAACAGTAAGGACACCCTTCGGACGTTCGTATGAAATAGGAGCGAAACGGGAGGACATGCCCGCAGCCATGATGATGGCGTTATCCACCTTGTAGGGCTCGAGCGCTTTCAGACCCGCTTCGGTAACGTTGTAGTTGTCAAGGCATCCATTCTCGCGCAGCGTTTTGACGGCGGCATTCACGGCACCAAGCGAAATCCCTACAACCTCAGCGATTTCGCGCTGGGTGCTTTCAGGCTGCTTGAGCAGCGACGTAAGAATCAGAAACTCTTGTTTAGATAGCATAGACGCACCTGTGTCTCGCAAAGCGCGAAGCTAGCTGCAGCTCAGCGCGAAATTGAACATGTATGCCTGCTTGAAGAAGGCAATGTTCAATTTTACCACAGGCTTACATTCTATGAACCGCTCACGCAAAAGCCGCAAGAACGGCGTCGGCGGTGTCGTTCCACGAAGCAACCGCTTCCACCCTGTCGCGAGCTCGCAAACCCATTACGCCAAGCTGGTCTGAACCAAGCGAAATGGCCTCCCTCAAAGCCTGCGCGGTGACCTCGGCAGTTCTGCCAGGCATGATGAAGCCGTACTCAGCAGAAGGAATGAGCTCGCGAGCGCCGCCAACATCGGGGATGATCGACGGCAAGGCGCACGCAGACGCTTCCAAAAGCGAGGTACAAAATCCTTCGGAACGAGTAGGAAGGCAGAACAGATTACTCTGCTGGAACAGAGCAGCCAAATCTGTCGAGGCGGTATTTCCCAGAAGGTGCGCCGTCACAGGACCGTTAGCGGGAAGCTTTGCCGCAATCTCAGACTCCAGCTGCGTGCGCATGGGGCCATTACCCGCAAAAACAAGACGAACACGACCGCCGGTCGCACCCTCCCCTGCAAGAATCACGCCCGCACGAACAAGAGCATCGGCGCCCTTCTCGGGAACAAGCCTGCCGCAAAATGCAACCACCACGTCATCGGGAGCAAAGCCAAGCTCCGAACGAAAATCGCGCGAGGATGCGCCGCCACGAAACGCCGGCGCATCGATAGCGTTCTGAATAATGCCCTTCGCATTGATGCCGAAATGGGCCAGCCACTCGCTGCTCTTCTGCGAAATACCGTAGAAATCGGGGTTGTATGATTTCGCCCTCGCCGTGGTGGCGTGCTCGTACGCCGCCAGCACGGCATCAGCGACGGGGTTCCCCAAAACAAGATGAGCAGAGCCATGGTCGAGCACAGCGGCTTTCGCATTCATCTTGCGCGCGAAGCGCAACGCCTCAAGCGAATGCCCGTAAAAACGCGTGTTCACCAGCACCGCATCGGGGGCAAACGCCTCGACCTTCGCCATAAGCTCGCGGTAACGTGCGTTCTTGTTCGGGATAGGCAAACGGCCGTTCATCAGGGGATGGCACGGCAAACGCCAAACGTCTACCCCCTCGCCTGTTATTTCGTGTTCGGGGGAATCATCGATGCGCGACGTGACGATCTGAACCTGAAACCCTCGCTTTGCAAGCACAGACGAGACATGGGCCGTGAAATTCTCAACCCCACCGGTGTGGGGCAAATACAAAGCCGACCAGATTGAAATACGTTTAAGCAAGGAAATCCCCCGTTGCGTTAGTTCACTCGATGTGTAAACGCATGCGAAACATGCAGTGCATGCGTTCGTATTGTATACTCTGCCTTCGGGGAATGCTGTATTCAACTGCAACTTCGCGCATCTGGCCGAAGTTCGCGAACCCATTGCTTCAACAACGAACCATCGGAAGGCAAGCATGCGTGCACTGCTGATCATCCCGGCCTACAACGAGGCCGAGAACATTGAGCGCGTCGTAGACGACCTCATTCAGAACTGCCCGAACTACGACTACGTCATAGTCAACGACGGCTCACGCGACGGCACCGCCGACATCTGCCGCGAGCACGGATACCGCTTCCTGGACCTGCCCATTAACTTGGGCCTTGCCGGCGCATTCCAAGCCGGCACCAAATACGCAGTCTCTCATGGCTACGATTGCGCGATCCAGTTCGACGCGGATGGCCAGCACCTTCCGAAATATCTTGACTCTCTTGTTGCCGAACTTGAGCACAGCGACATTGTCATCGGCTCACGTTTCGTTACCGAAACCAAGCCCAACACCATGCGCATGTTCGGCAGCAACCTTATCCAGTTCATGATCAAGCTCACCACGGGAAAGACCATCAAGGACCCCACCTCGGGCATGCGCTGCTACAACCGCAAAGCGCTGAAAATCCTTAGCTCGGGCCCGAACCTTGGCCCCGAGCCCGATACCGTTGCTTGGCTTATGCGCAAACACGGCCTTGAGGTTTCGGAGGTGCAAGTGGAAATGGCCGAGCGCATTGCCGGAGAAAGCTATTTGAACCTGCGTTCGTCCGCTGCGTATATGACGCGCATGGCTCTTTCGGTTTTGTTCATCCAGTTCTTCCGCTAAGACGCCAACGCGGTTAAGCCACAAGGCCACACCGCCGAAACAACGATCAACCAGCCTGCAAATAGATAGGTCCTAAGAATGTCAATCGCCCTTCGCATCCTCCTTATTGCCGCCGCATTCGCAATGGCCGCATTCATACTGCGCAGCATCAAGAAGTCGAAAATGCGCATCGAGGACACCATTTCCTGGGCGTTCTTAACGCTGATCATCGTGCTGTTGGCACTGTTCCCTCAGATCGGCGATTTCATGGCCGACATCACGGGCATCCAATCCACGCAGAACTTCATCTTCTTGTTCTTCATCTTCGTGCTGTTCGTGAAAAGCTACCACTCAAGCCGTACGGTATCGGAGTTGCAGACCAAGGTGCGCGAGCTTTCCGAGCAAATCGCGCTTGACCGCTTGGATCATTACGAGCGCACGCACAAAGACTCGCTGTAGCAACCGCTACGAAAGCAGCAGCGCTATAGCCTGTTGGTATTTGGCAAGGCGTTCACGATCTTTATCGGTAATCGTATTCAAGCGACTCAAATCGGAGTTGTGACGCAAGTCAGCAAGTTTCACCTCGCACGCGACAGGGTCGCCTTTTATAGCGGCGACGTACTCCATATAGGGCACCGATTTGTCGTGAGCAAGCAGCCTCAGATGATCGATGACCTCAGGTGCGATTCCTGCGGCCCGAAGATCATCGAACGTCATCGAAGTATCCTCAACCACATCATGAAGCCACGCGACGGCCTTCGCAACATCGCCGCTTACGCCGGCGGCAACGACCGCAGGATGATCGATGTAGGGCTTCCCCGCCTTATCAACCTGGCCTTCGTGGGCCTGAATCGCAATGGCTTCGGCTATCTCACTTTGCGTGGTGGGCATTTCATCCTCCTAAGAGCACATGAGCAGGACTAGCTCGCGCCCCGCGTCCTCGTTTGTCGTTGGTGCATAAACGCCAACATCAAAAGAAGCCAGCTTGGATTCCCATCAAGCAAAAGGATGAGACCCCGCAGCGAGATAGACCCAAATCGTCAATCGGATTCTCCGTCGAGACGGTCTTCGTACCAGATCCTGAAATCAGTGATCTCGCTGGTTGTTGCATCGAGGTTCTGCTTGACGAACTCGATGATGGCTTCGACCTCCCCTTCGTCACGCGCGAACACCCACGTGCAGAGGTCGAAGTCCTCGTAAAAATCCACAACGTTAGCCAGTAATTCACAGAAGCGCTTCTTAAGCTGAGGGTTGTCCGCCATCTTCATGTGAACCTCTTTTCATGCCTGATCACTCCAGCCGACTTGCTTTATAGGAACTCACTAATCGGGTCCCCCCCCCTTAACCAGCAAGGCACACGCCTCTCTTGCTGTCACGACGCATCTTACAATGGCCCGCAACTTCTAAGTGTTCAACGCTTGGTACACATATGCAGAACCTGGTTTTTTCAGTAAAAGAAAACCCGGATCGTTTCCATACGCGCATTGCGTGCAGGCGTCTTCGAGCGTTCCGAATCGTAAACAACAAGATACGCCTTGTCAGCAAACCCACAAGAGCACCCCATCGTAGCGAAAGCCGCTCGTAGGATAATTAGAATCGACAGACCAGACGCATATAAGAATCAGAATGGGACAACCGTTCTTCTTGCAGAAAAAACGGCATCGGACTGCTTCGAAATAGATCAACGGGTTTTGACACAGCCCAAAGCAAACCAAGAACGATCAGGGAGCCTACGGCTGCATACATCACAAGCTCAGCGAAAAACTCAACGAGAAACGCTCATGGCCCCTTGAGTAATTCATGATCGAATGAGTTATAATTAAAATGAGCAAACGACCGACGAAACGGAGGGGCAAATGGCTACAGCCTTGTTAGCGTTATTCTACATAATAATTACGCCGATCGTTGTAATCGTCAAACTTTTAAAATGCTTTAAACCAATTTCAGCCCCGCCGGTGCGGGGCTTTTTCATACCAGTTTGATTACCAATCAGATCGACACCGCTCCAAAACATTCGATGGGAATATCGGAGGGCTTTTTTAGTTTGATTACCAGTCAGATCGACACCGCTCCAAAACCATCCCGCACCGTCGTCGGTATGAGAGGCAGTTTGATTACCAGTCAGATCGACACCGCTCCAAAACCCTAATTCAATGCTAAACTCCTCCATCCAAGTTTGATTACCAGTCAGATCGACACCGCTCCAAAACCATGACGGTGTCCTGCGCTGGTGCCAAAGTGTTTGATTACCAGTCAGATCGACACCGCTCCAAAACACGTGCTTGCGCCCTTTTTCGTTTTCCTGATTTGATTACCAGTCAGATCGACACCGCTCCAAAACTGAATATGAAGCCTGCCGAGGCGGTCAACGATTTGATTACCAGTCAGATCGACACCGCTCCAAAACGTGATGGACTTGGTGAAGGTGTCGACGAGGATTTGATTACCAGTCAGATCGACACCGCTCCAAAACAGGTGTACGAGCCGCACGACCCGGGGCTCTATTTGATTACCAGTCAGATCGACACCGCTCCAAAACCGCGGGTTCAGCGCGATGCCGAGCTTCGCATTTGATTACCAGTCAGATCGACACCGCTCCAAAACACATCGCTATATACTGTCAACGTGAACGGATTTGATTACCAGTCAGATCGACACCGCTCCAAAACACAAAAACTCAGTTAGAGACATTGAAGACCATTTGATTACCAGTCAGATCGACACCGCTCCAAAACAGCGAGTCTTTTATGGTCACCCTCTTCTGATTTGATTACCAGTCAGATCGACACCGCTCCAAAACGCAGTCTCGTCGGGGTCTACGTGAAGAACGATTTGATTACCAGTCAGATCGACACCGCTCCAAAACAAGAAGACTGTAGAGAAGAAGACGACTTCTATTTGATTACCAGTCAGATCGACACCGCTCCAAAACACAAGAGCCAGAAGTACAACGTCAAGGGCAATTTGATTACCAGTCAGATCGACACCGCTCCAAAACCATTGAAGCAAAATCCCCACTGCGAGTAGGACGGCCGATCTGACCTTATAACGAATCAATGCTCAAGAAACAGCAGGTCAACTACTGTTTTACGCTCGTATTCATACTTGTTGGCATCCGGCGCGTTTTCAAGCAGCATCACTTTCAACTTTGAATAAAAAACGTAGTCATATAGCTTTTTGACCTCGTCTTTCGTCAAAAAAGATTTAAGGTTCACGAATACAATGACTTTATCACAACCTGCGTCAAGAGCTAAAGATAAGAAATTGATTAAGTTATCAAGGAACGACGCGTCAGACCTTTCACCGACGCCGAATCCGCGAAACTTCAAATAACGCTTCAGATCCCATTCTAATCCGAACCTGTAGTCTGAATTCATTCCAAACCCGAGCTCCATCAACCTCTCGGCCAACGAAGAATCGAGCTTCTCGACCACGCGTCGAAGCTCTTCGTCTTCAAGAAACTCACGTTCTATTCTCTTGAAAACTTCTCCGATAAGAGAGCGATCGACCCAAGGCAAATGCAATGGATCGGAAACCATCATAAGCACCGAGGAGGGCTTTTCCTCTCGATCGCCATCCCAAACAGTGTATGGTTCTATCGCAAAACGTCCCTCAAGCGAATCGAGTGACCTAGCGATTCTTGCAAATAGTGAGCCATTCTCAATCTGCAAAACCGAGACGTAACCAGGCAAGAAATCAACAGCGCCCTCGAGTCCATCAAATGCTAATCTCATAGCACCAGTAGTTCTTCCATGGAGTCAACCTCATCATGCTCCACCCGAGTCCCGGTAATGTACTCCATCGTTGCGAATTGACTCTCCGTGACCTTAAGAATCTGAACGAGTCCCGCAGGCGGCCTGTTCTTCCTCACGCGAGTTATAGCCCCACCTGCTGCAGCATCGTTGACAACAAGCTTTGAATAAACCGACTCCTGGAGGGGGAGATACCCGTCCTTAAGCAAGAACTTTCTAAATAGACGATAATCCCGCCGGTTTTTAGCCGTATCAACCGGAAGATCAAAGAACAGTACTAATCTCATATACCGAACCCTCCTTGACTCACTCATAGGACATCGAAGGGTTCGATCTCGTCAATTGACAGCCTTCTGTTTAGGGCCGCAAAACAATCTTGAACGTAAAGTCCGATAACCGATCCGATTCGATACATGCCACCGCGATAGGAAACTGATTGATTAAGCATGTCTACTAGAAGATACCTATCTTCTTTTTCAAACGAATCCTCTATGTTGTCGAAGACCAGCCTATCGACAATAGGTCTGAATGGCTCCATCAAGTCGCAGCTTAAGTTGAACTGGTTGTATTCGTTTCGGTGGCAAATTCCACATTGGGTCAAATAACCACGAGATACAATTTCGCGACTTACCGCGGAAAGCAAAATGCTGTAACCGTAATTTAAGGCAGCATTCACAGGCATATCGTCATCACGCGAAAAACCTGGACCAAACAAAGCTTGAAAATATATACGAGCAGCGCTGGCTTCGCGGTTCGTGGTATCACCAGACCGAACATCAGAAACGAGACCGAGAAGTACTTCCCCTTCGGCTTCACGTGCCCTAGCATTGAGGATCATACCCTGGTGAGCGATTTTATCCTTCACCACACGCTGCCAGACCCGTTTTTTGATCGGCTCGCCCCATTCAAGCTGTTCTGCGAGTCTTTTACTTGTGTTATGAGAGCCGTACAATGGTAGATAGTGACCAATAGGACTGCATTTCTCGTCAGCTACCACAAACGATATCTTCTCCTTAGCGAGCTCGGAAAGCAAATAAGCGCTTATATACACCTGGTTCGTCTGAAGGACGATAGACGAAACCTCTGATAGGTGAACCTTCGTCGTATCATCCTCCTTACGCACCACCAAATAGCCTCCCTTGTAGGAAAGCTTGCAGGGGCTAGCGATAACGACGCTTCTAAAGGCCAACTCGCGTCCTCCGCTCAAACATGCCCGTTACCGACTGATCGATAATGCAAAAATCAATAGCAGGGTCATTAAGCAATTTGTTAAAGCTAAACTTCAAACAACCCGAATACTTCGACCCGCCAGCAGACGACAGGTCAACCATATTTGCCGAAGCATTAATCAACGCGAGAATGCGCACACAGACCTCTAGACGCTCGCTTTCGTCAAGCAATCCAGAGGCTTTGCGCACAGAGCTGATGTCTATCAGCTTCAGCAGCTTTCCCGCAAAACGAGTATGCTTCTCTAAGCTGCGCATCACATCATCCGAATTCCCCTCGGGAGTCGGTCCATCGTATCTCTCTCCCTTTTTCTCCAATACATATTTTTGTAGAAGGGCAACTTCATCACTGGAAAGAGCGACCTCCGCAGCATTTCTCATTTCCTTTTTGCCGGTAAGCAAAAACCTCTCTCCGTCGATTTCCAATAGCTGCTTCTTCAGGATCTTCGAACGCTGAATGCGGACGAATTCAAGACCCTCAGAGCTAGCGAGATTGCGAGCGTACTCTTCCAGAGAACCTTTGCTGCTCAAAATGCGCGACGCTAGCCAAACCGGGACCTGAGAGAAGCGAAACGTTGCAGCCCCTTTTCTGTCGCGAGCTTCATAAATAAAGAAATATGCAAACTGCTGCCTCGAATAGGCTCCGTACAATTCGACACCCAAGCTCTTTTTTAAGCTCAGCGACAGTTTCCCACCCATCTTGGGATCGCGCGGCGAATAGATGGTTGCATCCCAAAACGCGCCCGAGTCTTCAGTGGGCATGCGAGAGATATAGCACTGGCGATAATTCAATGCGCAGCGAATGCCCTCGACCTCTTCGGATCCTTCCCAAAGCTCACCGGTATCCGCGTCAACGAAAGAACTCATAAAGCGGCCAACAACGAAACCGCTCGAGCCAGGCATACAACGACTCTTTGCAAACTCCTCCGCTTGCTCCTTGACATACTTCTTCATTGCGCGCGTATAACGAATGGGCTGATCGTACATATCCGGATACCACTGACGTACGAACAAACCAACCCTGCAAGCCAAGAATGCGTCGTGAGCGTGATGAAAGTCATTCGCCTCACGGCACTTCACCAACCCGGCCGCTTCACGCAGGTTGTGAGACATGCTGGCTTTCACGGGAGTGATTTTGGTGTCGGAGTACTTCGTGGAAAGCAATGACTGCGTCAACTTCACCATCTGGCTCGTCTCAATCAACTGGCGCGCAATGAATCCACGCATTGCATTCTCGCTTACAGCGGAGCGCATAAGGTTGTTGTACTTCTTCTCGCCAATCAGTTTCGCATCAAGAAGCGTTTTCCAGAAGCCGGCCATCTTCGCACGAATGACATTGTCGAGCAACATCGAGTCGGTTTTGCGCTGATTAAACTCACGTAATACAAGCGCTTTGTTCTCAAGGCTGTCATCTTTGATGTAAGAACGCGGTAGGATGTGATCAACCTCATACAACCCTGTATTAAAAAGCTGATTGATGTCGATAGGCGTTCCCGAGTACAGGCATTTACCACTCTGCATAAAATACAGGGTAAGCCGCTCGTCCAAATCACCCGCGCTAACATTCTGTATTTCTTTCCAGATTTGGGGGTCATCCTTCTTAAATGCCGAAAGCGCCTCTTTCAGCTGGTCATAGCGGCGTTTAGTGCGGTGGCCCTTTTTATCACGTTCCTCATCTCGCGTAACCTCAATGAAAATAATCGCAGGTGCATGTCCGACAATATCTACTATCTCGTCAACGATACGAATCGCTTGGTTCAGGCTACGACGAATCGCGGGAGAGCCGGGGAGATCGTTAACTCCGAGCTCGTTGCCTACCTCGGCGAAATAAGCACGATTGAACGCGTCAATTTCCTTTTGAAATCCCAGATCATCGTCGTGCAAAATCTCCATCAGCACCATGGAGCGACCGCGCCTCGAGTCGGCATTCGGATCACCCTCACGCAGCACGTCCATAATCGACATTTTGCCAAGCTGCGTATCCACTTCGATTTCCGTCAATAACGTCTTAGACAAACGGCCCCAGCCAACAAACCGCTTCTTGCAAATCTTCTTGATTTGATCCGCGTTCAAGCGACCCTCGCCCGCAACGCCGTATGTCTCTTCCAGCCTCTCTTTCAAAATAGAGCGATCCTCGAACAAGGTGCTCCAAAAAATGACATCTTCGACCATAGAACGGTCGCCATCAAGAATTTCACCTGTTCCGAAAATCTCATTCGCGAAGAACGAATACGAAGCGAACTTCGATTCCATACCGGATTCGTTTTGGCCGCCTTTGACCGTCGCGGAGGAACCATATCCGTTGGCCGCAAGCCACTTTTGGATTTTTGCGTTCGTGACACGGCCCGGTTTCTTGCGAAACTCCTCTACAATTTCCTGACGCTGGGCGGCGTCGAATCGGTGGTCTTTGTCTCCGTCAAGCGTGTACCGCATTCCATTAAGCTCGTTTAGGAAGCAAAACTCCTCGTAAAGAAGCGACGACTTCGGCAGGACATCTTCGCCTTGAAGATACGTGCAGATTCCCGTCATACGTTTGATGAATTTTTCAGCGCTTTTGCCTTTGTCTATTACGCTCTCCCAGTTCCACGGCGTAATTGCAACGTCGTCGGTTCCGGGCTTGCGCTCAGACCAAGCGAAACGTAAATTGCCATGCGCATCCTTACGCGCATTGCGCTTGGTCAGAGGCCCGACATAGTAAGGAATGCGAAATTCAACAAGCGACAAGAGCTTATCTTTTTCACTGGCGAACATCGGATAGAAGCGGGACTGGTTGTCAATAATCGCTTCCATCTCCTCAAGATGCAGCTGATAGCAAATGCTGCCATTATCACTTGTCTTCAAACGACGGAGAAAGCGTTGCGTCTCGAAAGACTGGATCATCGTCGCATAGCGCTCATCGCTCTCGGCTCCAGTGCCAGAAAGCAGTCCCTTAACCTCTTTGGCGAAGTCGTCGTATGCCGTTTTTCCAAGATTGTAGCGCGTGTAACCCTTAACCTTAAACTGGTCATAGCCGCTTTCATCTTCGTACAGCGGCCCGCGGAAGAAGACATCATAGGAACCAGCGGCGTATTCGCGAACCAAAGCCTTGAGCGTTTTCAGATCGCTGGCATACTGATCGTACTTTGCAACCATGTTCGCAGAAATGGTTTCACCCGGCGCATAAGACAGTAGGCCTTGAAGAACGAATGCCGAGTACACTTTTTGAAGGGCCTCGAATAGCTCTTTTCCATCATCAGGACATGCATCAAGCAGGGCTTCAACCTCATCATCCTGAGAAAGTGACACCTTCGCGGTCTCAGTAGCAAGTTCGCCAAATATATCTTTGAACTCGACTTTCAGTCCCACCATCGCCTTAGCAAGAGCGTTTCTCAACTTTTTATCGGCCGCGCTATCACCGTCGGCAAACGAAACGGGCAACAAACCAGCAATTTCAGTCGAACGATCGGACGGACGCAGCCCACTTTCGGTGAGCGCGGCAAGGATGTCGGCCTTTTTGAGCGAACCGCACTCACCCTCTTGGCCATCACACCAGCTCCTGAGAGCATCGCAAAAATCCGCCACAGCAACGTCGGGCTTGGCGTTCTTGGCGGACAGCTTCTGACCCACACGCAGGAAGTTGCCCCTATGCTTGACGATGTTGTGAAACGCCAAGTAAATAAGACGAATATCGGCTTGCTCATCGGTTTCCATCAACCATTTCCGCAGATGATAGATGGTTGGAAACCGATCGTAATAGTCAACTTCAGTGAAATCGTCATCGTTGAACAGCGGCCAACGATAATTGGACGTTGTTTTAGCGGGATCTGTCTTCACCAGCCTCGATTGACGAAGACGAATGAAGAAATCCGGATCTGCACAATTGATCTCCTCCTGCATCAAGCCCTGCAGAAGGTCAAGGCGCCAACGACGGCGAATGTATCGCCTACGTTGCCCACGAGGTGCACGCGCCGCAGCCGCAGTCTGCGCCCCGTCGAATAAGCGACTACCCCACGTTGGCTGCTTCTTAAAATGAAGAAGTCGACCGCTTTCGTCAGTCACTGCCCAACCAACAGACCCCGTTCCCATATCAAGGCCGATGCTATACGTGCCTTTGAAGTTACGCAAATTCACGCTGTTCCCCTTTCGGTTGTGATACAGTGACATCGTCTCCGATTACCAGTCGGATCGACACTGCGAGTCAAAATACGGCTAGGCCAAAAATACCTGTCTAAGGACAGGCGTCCCGTAGGGGACACATTGACTTGCTGAAAGCCCTCTTCGGAGGGCTTTCTTTATTTCGATATATTAAGTCATATTTTTCGGAAAGTTACCGAGATCCCCCTGCAGATCGCCGCACGATGATGCACCGCAAGCTCAGTTTCATCGACAAGTGCGATCCCGTAGGACATATTCACCGAAAGTTAGCTATGATACTGTCACCATTCACATATTTTTTGCACAACGTCTAATACCTTACGCCTCCCGCAGTCTATACTAAAAAAATCGCAAATCATCTCAATCGAAGCTCCCAATAAACGCGACTGCACTTTGCAATCCCATCTCTATTGGGGAGAAAAGGAGGCGGACACCATGTCATATCCAAGAAAACTGCTCGATGGCTTAAAGCGCACTGCCGCGCTTTGCGCTGTTGCAGCGTTGGCATTTGGGGTATCAGTGATTACCCCCCCCCAAGCCAGTGCTGACGAGGTAGCTGCTGCAACGGATCAAGCTGCAACATTGCAGCAAAATGCCAAGACCGCGACCGCACTCAACGAGAACCTCGAAACCAAGGTCACTCTCTCCTTCCCCGGTCAGCGCGAGGCAGAACCCGCCAACGTCGTGTTTGTGCTAGACAAGTCAGGCGCCTCGGCCCAAATGGACATCTACAACCAAGCCAAGGCATTCCTTGAGGAAATCAACCAGAAGGCCAAAGCTGACGGCCTCAACATCAAGGTCGGCGTGGTCCTATTCAACAAGATGGGCAACGTGCAGCTGCCGCTGACCGACGTGGCAACGGGCTACGACGACATCCTAAACGCCATGAACTCGAGCGTGCGTTCGGGCACCAACATGCACGCCGGTCTTCTTGCCGCAAAGAGCATCCTTGACGCAGACACCGCCGTTAAGGACGAGAACAAGCACGTGATTCTCATCAGCGACGGCGCGACCTACCTCTACTGCAAGAACGGCGACTTCACCAAGCCCTACACCAGGTCGTTCGGCAGCGTTGAGGGCGGTAGGAACATGATGGGCGGCATCTGGGAGTGGCAGTCCCGCGAGTACCACACCGACAACGCCTGGAAAAAGTTCTCCGACGGCTCGAACTTCATCTTCTCGCAGGCCATGAAAAGCCCCGAGAAACTCGCCGAGTATCTCGCCTACTATCGCGATCAGTACGAGAACTCTGATAAGAACTGGGTCCAGTACGACTACGAGTACACTGCCGCGGCAGCCGATAGCGGCACCACGAACCCCATCCCCGTCGACGTGACCGCGCCGTGCAACATCGACGTCGCGTTCTGGAGCACGGATGATACCTTCCAGTCGATGGTTAATGCCGGCTACGACATGAACGTCTACTACAAGAACGCCGCCGACTTCGACGGCCAGGTCTTCTTGCAGTACCTCGTCAGAAACTCCAATAACGGCCAGCTCA
>CAKUNS010000017.1 GCA_934668515.1 uncultured Eggerthellaceae bacterium | reverse complement strand
ATTTGCACCTACGTCTCCTCAATCAAGGGCACTCCTCGTACTGTGCTACTTTCCGCGCTTCCTATTTTCCCATATGCCAACAATCCTATCAACCATAGCCTGCTCGTCCGGCGTCAGCCTTGCCGCGCCCTTCGCCGAGTCGTCCTCATTGTGGTTGTAGCCGTGGTGCGTATGCGGGCGCTCCCCATTATGCGAGTGGTCCACGTCGATCTGCTTCGACCTCTTGTTCTCATTGTCGAAATAGACGATCGATTTCAAGTCGTCCCCCTCGACATGGGCGTAGACGCGCCCGCGCGTCATCGTCTCCATGAGGGTTTCGCTACCGCGCCCGTTCTTAGATACGAATTTGATGTTCCCAACGGTCAGCAATGCGTGGTATTGGCTCCCGTAAGCATTTCCATACTTGCTAATTCCGCTGGATGCGCCCCTGCCGCCCACATCAGTACCCCATGTTTCTTAAAACGGCTCTCTGTTGGCGCTTTTTCGCTTGCTCGTAGCCTGCGGTTGTAATATCCCTCGTCGTCGCTTCGCCGAAGGAATTTACAAACGTCCTAGGCTCCAAAGGCTGAGCCATCGCTCTCTCATGGATGCGTCTAGCTTGCTCGCCCAAAATCGCGTCCCTTCGCTCTCTAAGCGAGCCGTACTCTTTGGATGCCTTGACATATGCCTCATGGTCGGCTTTGTTGCCAAGCGGTGTTCCCTGAAGATAGCCCATGTGGCCGACTGCGGTCTTCAGCATAACGTCTGAAGCTTTCTCCATGTTGGCATTGGCACTCTTAAGCTGGCTATCGAGCTGCTTGTCGCTCATCTTCGCAACAGGGCCACCGACAACGCTAGAGACCTGCGTTTTTCTTGCAGACCCGCTCATGGAACTTTTACCCCTACCGCCCATGGAAACCACCTGCCTTGTACTCTACGACCTCGCAGTTTCCGAAGTCGAATCCGATGTTCTTGCCGTAAAGCAGCACGCGGGACGGCTCCAAACGCCGCATCGCTTCCTTCATTCCGTCGTGCCAAACCTTCTGCGCGTCCTTGTCACGCGCCACGCCGACGGTGGAGGTCGCCACGGTCGAGTGCTTAAGGATGCCCTTGAAGCAGAATCTGTAGCTGGACGGCTGCGCCCATGAGAGAGTTGGAACGACAGTGATACCGTTGTCAGCCCAATACTTGCCCAACGCCGCGCTGCGGTAGCGGTTCCACTGCTGCATCGGGTCTGGCATGTCCATGTAAAGGCTGAAATCTGGCGTGAGCACGCAATCGTAGCCGCGCAGAACGTCAAGGTACTGAGATGGCGAGTTCCAAAGCCGCTCGAACTGGTAATCATCTATGAAGAAGTGGCAGCCCTTGCCCACCTTCTGCCAGTTCGGCACGCTCTTCGCGTAATTGAAGCCTTGAAGCTCGGCGGGCTTCGCGTCAGCCTTCGGGAGCTTCGGGAAGCCGTCCCTGCCGCAATCGAGCCGCGAGACCAGGTCGAGGTTATACGCACGGTCGGTTTTCAGCCGCTCCGCGCCGTAAGGGAGGCTCTTTGACTTGAAGTCCAGCCCGAAGCGGCTCATATCGAAGTCCTTGAGACTCCGCACCTCCTCGCGCAGCATGGACTTGTTGTAAGTCGCGATGTCGCCCGTCTTGTTGTCGGCGATGCGGAACGCCTTGATCTGGTCTTCCGTGAGGTCGTCGCAGTACTCGATCTTCTCGTCCGGGATCTCCGTCCACCCCAGCGACTTGCAAGCCGCCACGCGGGTGTGGCCGAACACGATCACGGGGTTTTCGCGCGATTCCAAGCCGATGGTTCCGCGCAGCCCGAACTCCTTGATGGACTCCGCGACCTTCGGTATCGCCTTCTCGTTGTGCCGCGCGTTGCGCTCGTACGGGATGATCTGGTCTATCAGCAACGTTTCACCTGTTCAGACGCTCGAAAAAAGTCCTTCTGGAAAAAAATTCCCAACTAGGGGGTATTTCAGCCCAAGGTGCGGGAGGGGCTGTGGCGGGAGGGAGGGGGAGACTCCCCCCACCCCCTGATCAGGCGGGGCTAGCCCGTCCAGTCCTGGGACGGGGTCGGCGCTTCCGCTTCCTGCCCAGCCGCCTCTCCTTGATCGGCGACGTAGAAGAGCCTCTTTCCCTTCTTCTCGTTGCAGATGCGGTGCGCTGGCTGCACGTTCTCGGGGTCGAGCTCGGATCCGCCCAATGCGACGGGCACGATCTCGTCCAGCTCGTAGCTCCAAGGGTCGCCAGCGGGCAGCGTGTAATCTATGGGGTCGCCGCATATTGCGCAGGGAAGCCCCATCTGCCTGACGCGGTTGCGAAGGATGCGGCGGCGGTGCCCGTTACGGTCGTTGCGCGACACGGCTAACGCACCCTGTCCAACGCGCCGTAGCGCTGCGCCATCATGCGCTCCCACTTGCGGCGCTCTCGGTCGCCGTCGTCGTCGGGGACTGCGGAAGCCGGTTGCGCTGCGATGCCGACCGCCTTTGCGAACGCCAGCCCGATCACCGTGTCGTACCGCCGTCCAGTGCCTAGGATCAGGCGGCGAACCATCGCCACGATCTCGCCGTTGGTCATGCTTCCCCCTTCGGGCATAGAAAAAGCCGCCCTGCAATGCAGAAGCGGCTAAGGAAATGATCGGGGCTGAAGCTCAGCCCCTCTGTGTTCTTTTCGACTCCTATAGGATATCAGGAACCGATGTACTTTTTTGTACGGAGTTTCGCTTTCTCTCAGTCCAGGTAGGCGCTGGGGATGACGCGCAGGTGCGGCGGCATCGCGTCGAACAGCTCGGCTAGGGCTGCCGTGAGCATGTCGCCGCGCACGTAGGTCTCCGCGTAGCCTATGGCCTCGGCCACGTCCGTCCATTGCATGTCGCGCACGTATCGGGCGGTCAGCAGCGCGTCGTAGCGCCCGTCTATGCGGCGCAACGCCCGTTCGAACGCGTCCACCTCGTCGCGCCACGCGCCGAGGGCGTCCTCCCATTGGGTGTGCAGCTCGTCGGCTTCCGCGACGAAGTCCGCAATGGCGCCGTCGCCGCCCCCACCGCCGGACCCGCCCTTGTCGTAAGCGATGCCCTGCAGGCGGTCGTAGCGCTCTGTCAGCTCTTCGAGCGCAGCCTCGCGCTGCTTCAGTCGAACAACCGTTCGCCTCACGCTCTCCGCCCACGGGCGGGCTTGGGAAGCCTTCCATGCCGTGTACTCGTCCGCCATGCTTAACCTGCGATCCTCTCAACGCCCAATGTCCTGCCCCTTCCGTCTGTGGTATGATCTTCCCACGCCAAAATGCATTGCGGGAACGCGGCAAGCTACCGCGGGAGGAAGACCCTGAGATTCGATCTCGGGGTCTTCTTCTTTCACCCGCTACCGCTCCACGCTTTCGATCGTGCTAGCCATTGCGTTGCTCTTTCTCATACTCACGAGCCATGCGGACGTAGATGTAGTCTCGCATCAGACCGCAAACCTCCCCATAGAGCATGTGGTCGTCCTTTAGGTACCATTTCATAGCCTCGCGGTCGATGGTGTCGAACCCCGCACCCAGACCGTGCTTCGCCTCGATTCTGAGCAGGAACCAACCAAGCAAACGCTCGTGCCATCTAAGCCTCGGTATCATCTCGCACCTCGTTTCGCAGTAACTTCGCAGTAGTTTCGGAGCGGTTGGGACTGTCCCACCAGAGTTTGAAGTCATACGCGCAATCACGGCAGATATGCTCCTTTTCTCTGAGGTTAAACAAGATCGGATCCTTCGGCTTCATCATCAATAACAGCTCTCCACGTTTGAAGAACCTCCCGCATCGGTCGCATTTGTAGACCCTCATTCGCCTACCGCCTTCCTGATCCGAGCCGCTATCTCATGCTCGAACCTGTCCACGTCTTCGCACGAGACGGTGTCATCGTTGAACTGCGCCCAGCCGCAATCTAGATCCTCGGCTATATCAAGCAGCTCGTCTCGGTCGATCGCTCGCGCGTTCCACCACTTGATTGCATTCTCGATGCTGACAACAGAATCGACGCTCGCACCGCAACACCAGCATTCCGCGCGATAGATGCGATTGAAGCCCTTCCTAACTTCTTCGCCGTAGATGTCGTCGTTACCGCAGAAGGGACAGGGCTTCTTCAAACCGTCGATCTTGATTACCTTCACTCTCTTCATTCGACCACCTCCGCTCCGCAGTTCGGGCAATAATGCGGCTCGTATAGAGGGTCGTCGTGCACGGTCATGGCTGGTTCTCCTTCGCGCGAATCCTTGAGGATAACGCCGATTCTGCAACCGCACTCCGAGCACTCAAACGTGTATCCGCGTCCTGCGTCTTTGCATGTCGAGCGGTCTATCAGGTTAGCTAGTCGCTCGATGATGTTCTCGCCGACAGACGTTCCGACCAACCTTCCGACGGTCTGCAATCCGTCGTGATCCCAGACGCGCTTGTTCCACGACACAGAGAGGAACTTCCTAAGCTCCTTGGCCACCTCGCGCCTTTGCTCATTGCTAATCATCCCCGAGCACCGCCTTCCTGAGCGTCGAAACGTGCTGGTCGTAAGCCTCCGCGAACTCGTCGTCGAGCGACCTCGGGTTGTCTGGGAGAACGTGCGACCACACCCATGCGGAGAAGCCTTCCAGCCAGCCAAGCGAGTTGATCGCCATGTCCCTATCGCTAATCATTGCGAACCTCCCTCAGCAGAGCCATCAGCTCCGACCACTCGCCGCCCATCTCCATCAGGGCTTGCTCGATCTTCTCGGCTAGCTCCCTGATCTCCCATTGCGCCGCCTTGTCCAATCGAAGGCTTAGGAAGTTCTGCAGCGAGCGCATGTTGATCGTCATGACCAAGCTCGTCTTCGTCGCCTCTGGCAGCAGGAAACGAGCGTCCTCTGGCTTCACGCCCTTTGCGATCGCGCGTTCGTACTCGCGACGCGCATGCTCCATGGCTGCTTCGAATGCCACTTCCTCGCCAGCGTCGATCACAGATGGCGGGGTGACGTACCAATCATCGCCGCCGACCTTGCAGTAACGCTGGCTCATGACGCTGAACGACGCCATGCGATGGCGCGTGAGCTGCGCCAAACATGATCGGCTGATGCCCTCGATGCGGAACGACGCACTGACGTGCTCGGCAACGCTCGTGTGACCGTTCCTCAAGCAGCGCTCCACTCGCTTCTCGCTGTACTCCGTTTTGCCGTAGCACATCCCAGCCTCTTCGCTGATCGCGTGCATGGGCGACTCGGTCGCCCTGATTGCCGTTACTCGCATTGCTCCTCCTGATCCCTTGCGAAGTGCGCGGCCAGCAATAGGCTTGCCGCGTTCTCGAACTCGAACAGGCAGTCGTCGGGCGTGCTCGCCGCTGTGTCCCCGCCCGAGTAGTAGACGAACCACCCGTCGTCCCTCACGTTCCGCGCCTTGACGATGCCCAGCTCGTAGGAATCGCAGCCGCGCCGCTTGTAAAGGACGACGTCTCCCGGTTTAACGGTCATAGCGACCCCTCTCCTTGTTCCTCGATTCGCACATGCGCATGTGCCCGGTCATGTCGTCGATGCCCAGACCTGCCGCCAAGTTGCAGGCGGCTGTCACCAGGTCGGCGATCTCCGCCAGCAAGTGCGGCTTCTCGATTCCGACGTCGGGGTGCATGTCGTGGCACTGCCAAGCCCCGAACACCTCCGCAGCCTCTTCCAGCACCTTCTTCGCCTGCTCCTTGTCCGCCTTCGCGTTCGGGAAGACCGCCACCTCGCCGACGTTAACCGTCCTGCGCTTTGGCACGTCGCCCGCTCGGCGGTTCCATGCGCTGACCGCGTCGCTGATCGTGGCCATCTGCTTGCCCTGCGCGCCGCAGTTCCCGCAGGCCGCGAAGAAGCCGCCGACGGCATCCTTGAGGTTCACCCTCTCGCTCCCGCAGAACGGGCACGGTTTCAACTCTCCCATTCGATGCCCACCGCCTTCGCTATCCTTTGCGACCAGTCCTTTCGACCGGACGCGTCGATCTCCTCCATCACGTCGCGCAGCATGCGCCAGTCCGTCTGCCTCACGTGCCCCATGGCGACCGCCGTGGCGGCGGACTCCAAGGCTCCCAGCACGTCGTCCAAAGCCTCTCGGACGGTGTCGTAGACTTGATCCGCGTCCAAGTCTTTGACCTCGCCCAGAGTCAGCGCCGCTTCCAACGCGCTGGTCTTTGCGTCCCATTCGTTGCGGGACCTCACTTGCGAGAAACTAGGCAACTCTCCTCCTTCGCCTTGCGTTCCTGCATCTTCCTGATCCTGTTCATGCGCCGCGTCGCGCTCTTCAAGCGCGACACCGCGCCCTGGTACCTGTTGGGCGCGTCGACGGCGCACCAGCACTCTGGCTCGACCTCGTCGATCTTCCAGCCGTTCGTGGTCACGTAGCCCTTCTGGGCTGCCGTCATGACCGAGAACCTCGTGCGCCCGATCGCCTTCCCGATCTCGTCGCACGTGCCCTCGATGGCTTGGTCTCCGTTGACCGCGCGGTAATGTATCGCCGGGTCGCAGAGAACGACCCTCGTCGCCCCGCTGCCCTTGCGGGCGTGGCTGATGATCGTGTCCACGGAGCAGGGCGCGACGCAAAGCACCTCTGCGATGTAGCGCCTCGTGCCGTGCACGAGCACGCGCCCCGTGTCCCACTCGACCAGCTCGTAAACGTAGGGGTTCTTCATCGGCGCCCCCCGTAGGTCACAAGCCTCTGGTTCCTGATCGGGCGGTACTCGCGCCTGAACGTCTTCCAAGCCAATTCGTCGTCCATCGGCTCCTGGGTCTGATACCAGCACCAGCCCATGGAGTCCGTCCAGTTCAGGTGCAGGTAGCCCTGATGCGCCAGCCCGTGGCACCCGCCCAGCTGCCCGATCAGGTTGCCGTTGCCGCAGAGCAGCAGCTTCGGTATGCGCCTTTCGAGCTTGGCTGGCACCCCGCCCATGCCCTTCGGGATGACGTGGTGCGCGTTGTTGGCGTACCTGCCGCAGACCACGCAGCGGTCCCCGTCGGTCATGCTCGGGCGGTCGAGCAGGTTGTCGCGGTAAGCGTTGAAGATCATGCGAGCCTCCTAGCCTGTTCCCAATCGCGGTTGATCTGCTCTCGGATGATGTCGATCTTGCGCTTGTGCAGCAGGACGACCTCGCGAGCCGAGTCGTAGACCGCCTGCGCGCAGTCAGCCTCGAACGTGGCGTTGCTGACGGTCTCCGCGCCCTCCGCCATCTTCGGTATCAGCGTGGCCGGGTAGCCTTGGGTGCGGTAGGCGAGCATCTGGGTCTTGAGCGCCTTCCTCGCTTCGGCGCGTTTCGCCGCGAGCTCGATGCCCGCCGCGCGGAACTCGTCGTTGGCTTGGAAAGCGGCCTCGATCTCGTCGCCCAGCTCCTGCTCGAGCATCAGGCCGTCGCTCATCGGTTCCTCCGATCAGAGCCGCCGAGCTTCACGGGAAGGCAGTCCTCGCGGAGTCGGCTCACGATCGCGTTAGCCGTCTCCACGTCTCCTTTTCCGCTCGCAAGCCTCGAGATCAGCTCGGAGGGCATGTACTGCGTCGTGACGATGGTCGGCTTCATCTCCGCGCTTCGGTAGTCGATCAGCGCGAACAGGCGTTCCAGCGCGAAGTCCGTCTGAGCGCCCTTGCCGAGATCGTCGAGGATCAGGACGGGCGCCCGTTTGTAAGCGGGCAGCGGGTCGGTCTCCTCGCGGAACCCCATCTTGATCTCGTCCAGGATGCCGAGCATCGAGGCGAACTTGACGCGCTTGCCCCTGGCGATCAGCTCCAAGCCGGCGGCGCAGGCGAGGAAGGTCTTCCCGACGCCGGAGCCGCCCGTGATGTAGGCGTTGCGACCAGCCTCGACCGCGTCGGCGACCCTGGCCGCCTCGGGGTCGGTCGCCGAGGCGTAGCGTTTCGGGATGCCCGACTTCGACACCAGGACGCGCCTCGCCTCCTCCTGCGCCTCGCGGTGCCTTCGAGCCTCCTCGTCGCTGCGCTCCTTCATCGCCGCTGGGCAGTCGCAGGGAACGAAGCAGTCGGTGCGGTACTCCTTGCCGCCCATCTCGACCACGACGCGTTGGAGCCGTTTCCCGCAATGAGGGCAGCTAGAACCCTGAATCGTATCCGGCATAAGCCTTCGCCTCCGTCCTTTGCGGCGAGGAGCCGAACGTGTTTCGGTTCCAGTTGCGCCCCGCCGCCTTCCAATCCTTCATCGGGGCCTTGCCGCCGACCTTCCAGCCGTTCGCGGCGTAGTGGTCCACGAACGCCTCCGCCTCTTGGGCAAGGCGGTGAAGCCCGTTCGCGTCGGCGTACCCCTTGACCTCTTCGACGGTCGGTGGCTTGAACGCGCGGCGCTTGGGCGGCGTTTCGCCGCCACCACTGCCTATGGTTTGGTTTGGATTGGTATGGTTTGGTATGGTTTGGTTTATATAAGGGGGGTTTTCGCTTTCGGAAACCTCCTGAAACCCCCGTTTCGGGGTTTCGGAAACCTCGGAAACCCCCGTTTCGGTAGGTTTCTCATCCTCGGAACCCCCGTTTTCGGTTTCGGAAACCTCGGAAACCCCCGTTTTGCGCGGACGACCTCCCCTGTTCTTGGTTCGGGCATTGACGGAGTTGTCGATGTCCTCGCGCAAGCCCTCGAACACGGCCGCCAGAAGCGGTGAGGAGAAGGAAGGTTCCTCCCCGTAGGTGCCGTAGTTCACGACCGCAAGCGCGAACTCCGCGACGTACTCGCCCGGCAGCGTAGACATGACGCGGGTCATCTTCGGGAACCATGTGAATGAAGTCTCCATTGCCGTCTCTCTTAGAACGGGATCGCTTCGTCGTACACGCTTGCCTGCTGCGGGTAGGGCTGCGGCGCGTACTGCTGCTGTTGCGCGTACTGCTGGGGTTGCTGCTGCGGTTGCGGCGAGTGCTGCTGCATGGGCTGCTGCCTGCTGGACATGAACTCGAGGTCGTCGACCACCACTTCCAGCTTGCTGCGCTTCTGCCCGTCGCGCTCCCACTGGCTCCAACGCAGCTTGCCCTCGACGGCTACCTTGGTGCCCTTGCTGAGGAAGCGGGCAAGGCTCTCGGCTCGCGTGCCGAACATGGTGCAGTCGACGAAGTTCGGGCAGTCCTCCCACTCGCCCGTCTGCTGGTTCTTCCTGCGGTCGTTCACCGCCACGCCCAGCGACATGACCTGCATGCCGCCAGCGGTGGCGCGAAGCTCGGGGTCGCGGGTAAGGTTGCCGCTGATGATCACTCGGTTGATAGACATTTAGAACTCCTGTTCCTCGTAGTAGTAGCCGTCCTCGCCGACGCCCTCTGGCAGGGGCTCGGCGATCGGTTGAGCCGGTTGCTCGATCTCCGCTTCTATCGGTTCGCGGTGCTCCGGCATCTCCGACGAGTCGTAAACGCCGCCGAACTTCTCGGGGTAGGCCTCGCGGATCGCCTGGACCAACGCGACCTTGCGGATCATGGTCGCGGGCTTCGTCTTCCAAAGGCTGCGGCCTTGGTCGTACTCGTCGAGGCTCACGACCGCCTTCGACGGGTGCGCGCGGTTCTTGCTGTGGACGGTCGCCCAGCCGCCGATCAGGCGCTCGGTCTGCTTGCCGACCAGGGAGCCTTCGCGGTACTCCATCTCGCCTTCGCGGTTGATAACGACCACGCCCGCCTCCATGCCGTCGAAGTCCGGCTGCTGCGTCGCGGTCCTGACGAAGTAGTCCTTCGAGGTGATGACGCTCACCGAAGTCGAGCCGTCGCGGTTGCGGTAGCTCGTCATGTAGCAGTCCTTCGCAAGCGGGTTGAGGCCCCTTGCCTGGCATTGCGCCATGAAGCTGAACACTTCCTTCTCGGAAGGCTCCCCGTTGCCCGTCAGGATGTAACGGGCGACGATCTGCGGTGTGAGCTTGACGTCCTGACCGTCGCTGGCGCGGTACTGGACCATTGCCTTCCCATCCATTACTTCCTCCTCATGAAGCGCACGACCTCGCCGACGCGGTTGCCCTTGATGAAGCCTTTGAGCGCGGAGAGCTCGGGGTCTGAGAGCATGATGATCAGCTGGTACTCGGTGCGCTGGGTCGGCTGCTCATGGCTTGGCTGCTCCGCCTTGACGGGCTCGTGCTCGATGACCGTGACGGGGCTTTCCTCGACCGCGCGGTTCACATCGACCACGGCTTGAAGCTCGGCGACCTGCCTCTGCTTCTCGACCAGGCGGGCGTTCTCCGCCATAGCCGCGCCGAGGTCGCCAGCGGTCTCGAAGAACTTGGCTTCGGCAGCCTCGAAGAACGCCATGCCCTTCGCTTGGCTCTTGAGCGTCTCCCAGTCGGCTGCGATCTTGTCCACAATCTGGTAGACCTCCTCGCAAGCCTTGGTCGCCTTGCAGCTCTTCAACAGCCACTCGCGGCGCTCGATGCGCTCGAAGGGGATCAGGTCTGCGAGCGCTCCCGCGTAGTCGTCGTACGTCGCCTTGATTCCGTCGCGCTTGAGCTCCTTCTCCTCCGCGTCCTGCGCGTCGATGACCTGTTTGAGAAGAGCCTCTGCCTCGGTCATGCCCTCGATCGTGGTTTTCAGCTCGCTCTTCGCCTGGGCGATCATGCGCTCGAACGGGTTGATCGCGTCCGAGAACTCCTGCTTGATCGACTTGATCTCGTTGTTCAGCGAGGCGCGGAGCGCCTTGTTCTCCTTCATCGGGCGTTTGACCTGCTCGTCGAAGGTCATCCCTGCGAACTGCGCCGCCGAGTTCTCGGCGCGGTCGCGAAGCTTCGCCATGAGAGCCTCAGCGCCGCTGAACCTCTCCACACCGTCCTCGATGACCTTCGCTTCCATTTCTTGAGCCACCATCAATCGTCCTCCCAACGATCCTCGTAGTACTGCACCGTCACCATCATCCGGTTGCCCTCGCCGTGGGGGAGCCTCGGAAGCTTCAGCACGTTCGAGCACACGATCTGCTTGTCGTCCTGGTAGGCGATGCCGTTGAGCGCGTCGCACACCAGCTTCAAGACATTGTCGGCGTCGGGCTTGCCCGTGTCGGACTTGCCTGCGTTCCGCTTGGGGTTCGACTTCGCCAGCTCCCTGCGGGTCGTAACGTCCAGGTAAACGGGTCCGTCGTGGCCCGCATGCTTGGTGCCGTGCTGCTTGAGCCATTCGCCCCTGATAAGCCGTTCGGCGTCCTCCGTCTCCTTTGGGGTGTAGACGTGGCCGCCCTTGGTCATTCGGGGTCGCTGCTTGCCAACGATCTTCTCGAGATGCAGGAAGATCGTGGCCTCGCCCGTCTTCTCAAGCTCCCAGCCCATCGTCACCACGCCCCCGGCATGCGGAACCCGTTGTTGCTCCAGTCGAGCGCCGCCATCAGGAGCACCCAGCCGTAGACCATCGCCCAGAACATCAGCTTCTCCTTTGGCGTGATGTGCTCGTATGGGTTATAATCAGCCTGACGTTGAGGACCGTCAGAGTTTCGATGCCCGTGGTTGCCGCCGCGGGCATTCGCTTTTTCCAGCTGCATTTCCTTTCCTTTCTTCTCGTTGCGACAACCGGACGGGAACACGCGGGACAGCTGAACAGGCTGTTTGAAAATGAGGGGTCAATGGGCAACCAGATGACGAAGCAGGTTGATGCAGAAATGGAGTCAATCAAAGGTTCCCCCGCGTGCTCCTATCCGGTTGTCAATGTTCATGCGCTTTGCGCCTTACTTCTCCCCGAACAGCTCGGGGAACTCCCGCGAGAGGTTGATCAGCCAGCGGTCGCCGTCCTTCACAAACCTGCGACTTGGTGGGGCTGTCCGTCTGGTAGAGGGCTTTTGCCGCCTCGCGGACCGTTGCTATAAGGTCCATTGGTGTCGCCCCCCCTACTTCAAGAGGTAGTCCAGAGTCGCGTCCTTGCAGAACTCCTTCTGAACCGCCTTCGCTTCTTCCACCGTCATTGGCACCTTGCCGTTGATCTTCATGGAGAAGTTGCCCATGGACATGCCAAGCATTTCGCTCACGTCGTCGTATGTAGCCCCGACGCGCTTCAGTTCCGCTTTCATGTTCTGGTAAGTCATCATCCCTCCTTTACGAATCTTCGTAACTAACAGTAAGAACTATATACGAGCTTTCGTAAGTTGGCAACCACATATTTACGAGATATCGAGATTTTCGTAAAATCGGTTACGAAAGATCAGAGGAGGAGATCATGGGAAACATCGAATCCGCGATACGCGAATTGATCAAAGAGAAATACGGCTCAGTGCCGAAATTCGCCAAAGAGCTAGGGCTGCCCGCCAGCTCTATATACAGTTCTCTGGACAGGGGCATAGCCAACACGAGGACGGAGCTTTCCGACAAGATTTATCGTGCCCTGAACATTGATTGGGACACGGCGAAGCTAGGCGACGATTACACGTGCCTTAAGCTGAAGAGCGCAACTAAGTCCACGGCTATGGTGGAAGTGCCGCTCTACGGCGCTATAGCAGCTGGAACGCCCATAGAGATGGTCGAAGTGGAGGACACGCAGCCCGTCCCCGCGAAGATGCACGAGCGGTACCCCGACTCGTTCCTGCTCAAGGTTGAGGGCGATTCCATGGACAGGGTCCTGCCGAACGGGTGTTTCGCGCTGATCGACCCATGCGACGACGTGAGCCACGACGGCGACCCGTACGCGGTGTGCGTGAACGGCTACGATGCCACGATCAAGCGCGTCCGCAAGCTCAACAACGGGTTCGAGCTGGTGCCCGATTCGAACGACCCGACATATCAGACGCGGACTTACAACTACAACGAGCCAGGAACGCAGACGATAACGGTGATAGGCAGGGTCGTGTACTACGTGCTGCCGACCGATTGGCGGTTCTAGACAGTCCAACCACTTTCTTAACAAAAGAAAACGCGCCCCGAACGGCTTGGCGGCAGAGTCGGGGCGCTGGACCTCCCACACAAGGAAGGACAGGTGCATCATACCATGAAGGTGACGGGTTCTTTCGTCCAGCAGGTGGACAAGACCAAGCCGAAGGGGCGCTGCCGCGACTGGCGGCTGTTCGTCTCCACGGAGGAGGGGCGCAGGAGCCGGCGCTTCAAGGGCACCTACTCCGACGCCGAGCGCGAGCTGAAGGCCTTCGCGAACGACGTGGCGTCAACGGTGCTCAACGCCGAGACGTTCGCGTCCTACGCCGAGAACTGGCGCTCGTGGCGGGAAGCGTCGGGACGCTACGCCCCTGGCACGTGCGCGAACGACAGGCGGTGCATCAACGCGCTGCTGCGCTCCCCCATCGCGCCCGTCCGCATGGACGATCTGGACGCGGACACCTGCAGGGAGTCCCTGATCTGGGTCCGCGACAACGCGGAGCGTGTGGACAGGCTCTCTGGCACCTCCCTGTCCAAGATTCACAGCTGCCTTCGCACGATCACGCGGCAAGCCTACCGAGACGGGCGCATATCGCGCGACCCCATGGAGTTCGTGGAGCCGCCGAAGCTGGACACGAAGGAGAAGGAGCACCTGGCACCAGAGCAGATGGACGACCTGTTGGACAGGCTCGACGCGATGCCTATGGACGGGCGCGTCATGGCGGTCATGCTGATAGTCCAGTTGGGTCTGCGCCGCGGGGAAGCCTGCGCCCTCATGGACTCCGACGTGAGCGACGGCATCGCCCACGTCCATCTGGCGGTGAAAGAGCGGAGCGGCACCATCGGCGAGCCCAAATCGAAGGCGGGCGTGCGCTACCTCCCCATGCCGCCAAGGCTGGAATCCCAAGTGAAGCGGTGGCGGCGCGTCCGCGAGTCCAAAGGCTACGGGACGGCTCCAACACTCGCATGCAACACACAGGGCGGCACTCTGCGCCCGCAGCTGCTCCAAAGGTGGTGGTCTGGCGACGCCCAGCACATCGGGGTGAGCGCTTCGCTCGGCTGCGAGGGCATCACGCTGCACCAGTTGCGCCACTCTAACATTTCCAAGATGGCGCGGTACATGCCCCCGTTCGATTTGCAGCAGTACGCGGGGTGGTCGAGCCTCGAACCCGCACGGGTTTACGTCCATAAAGACCTTGGGAAGATGAGCAAGGCCGTGCACGAGGCGTGGTTGAAAGTGCCAGAAAAGTGCCAAAACGAAAAAAGGTCAGAAGCTTAAGCCTCTGACCTGCAGTTTCGATGGTCGGGTTGACTGGATTTGAACCAGCGACCTCTGCGTCCCGAACGCAGCGCTCTACCAAGCTGAGCCACAACCCGATGCTGCTCTCACAGCGGGAAATATACTAACACAGATTCAGTCGAGCGCAAGCATCTATTTTAAGTTGAAGACTTCTATTTCCATCACTTCGCGACGAATCGCCATAAGATCGCATTCGAAACGGCTTCAAAGCAACGTTTTGGCAACTCAGGTGGTGAGGTTGTGATCGGCACAGCGACTTCACAACCGTCAGTCATACTGCAGGGCATGTTGAAATCAATTGCAAAAACCATCACAGGCGCCATCGTCGCTCTCGTCATCATCGGGTCCATCTGCTTCTTCACCGGAACCCTCAGCTCAACCGGCAAGATCGGAAACCCCTTCGATGCAGCGAAAACCACTGCGCTCAATGCGTCAATCGACGCCAGCGGCGTGAAGTCGAAGGTCAACGACACGCTTCAGAACAACGTAAGCAAGATCTCGCAAGCAACCGGCATTCCCGCCGATCAAGTGCAAGCCGGGATCTCGAACCTTGACGTGAACAACTGGACGGCGGTTTCTTCCCCGCAAGGCGCCACCGCAACCGGTTCGTACGACGTGAACGCCAACGGCACAAACGCCACCATCACCACGTACAGCGACCCCAGCTACATCGGCGTGAAGGCCTACGGGCAAGATGTCACCTTCAAGGTTCCCGCCAGCGCCCAGGCATACGAGAACTACCTGGGTTATCTCGCGTACTTGTAAAACCCACACCCAAGCAGATCTCTACCCCATAGACACGAAAGTGCCTTTGCCAAACTGGCGAAGGCACTTTCTTTTACTTGATTTTACCAAGCGCCTACTCACGCACTTGAACTATTGCTGCGATTCAATGCCAAGCTTGGCGCCAAGCCATTCGGCGATGTCGTAATCGTAGTCGCTGGACATTTGAAACGCGTCATGCGCATTGCGGATACGTGTCTCATACAACGTGGCGCCCTTGTTGTCGGCAAGCTCCTGCAAGATGTCGTCGCAGTCGTCCAAATCGCACACGACGGCGATCTCATCGAAGCGCTTCGCCGCCGCGCGAAGAAGTGCCATGCGACGCAACTCGATGCTCTTTACGCACGCAGGGAAGTTCGCGCCCGAAAGAACGACCTCGTCGAAATCGGGAACGTTTGCAACCAGCATATCGAACCCATCGACGATGCCCTCGGCACCAAGAGACAGGTCCACTGCCGCCGCTTCCACACCCGCTTGCGCGAACGCATCGACGAGCCGCGAATCGCACGACACGGCAACGCCCCAACGCTTCTGCAGTTGTTCGGCAAAACGCGCGGATTCCCGAACCTCGGTCACCGCAAACAGAGCCCGCTCCACCTTGGGATTATGCATGATGCTTCCCTACTACTCCAAAGCGATATGGATATGCCTGTCGGCATCAAGGCTCATGCGGCCCTCGGCGATCCAGCCAAGAACACGCGGGTACAGCTCGTGTTCAACCTGATGGATGCGTGCCTCAAGGGAATCCAGATCATCATCCTCAAGCACAGCGACGGGTTCTTGAGCAACGATGGGGCCCTTGTCATAGTCCTCGTTTGCCAAGTGAACAGTGACGCCCGTCACTTTCACGCCCGCATTCCAAGCATCGTCGATGGCATGAGCGCCCTTGAACGAAGGAAGCAAAGCCGGATGCAGGTTCAACACGCGGTCGGGGAACGCGTTAAGCAGCACCGGGGTGACCTTGCGCATGTAACCAGCCATGACCACGTATTGGGCGCCTGCTTCGACAAGGGCGTCGGCAATGCGCTTGTCGGCGGCCTGCGGATCGGCGTAAACATCGTGGTTCAAAACCAGCGTGGGAATGCCTGCGGCCTTCGCACGCTCGATTCCGTACGCATCGGGACGCGACGAAACAACCAGTACGACCTCAACGGGAAGACCTTCGTTTGCCGCATCGATGATGGCCTGAAGATTGGTCCCGCTTCCTGAAACCAAAACGCCGACTTTGAGTTTGCCGTCTTTCACCTTACCGCCTGCCTTCCACTAGGAATTTGCACCGAAAACAAGAAAAGGCCCGCCGCGATTCGGCAGCGGGCCTGCAAAGAAACATGCCTACGCGAACAGGGCGTCCTCGTTCTGGTAACGGACGATACCGGTGCCGGGAACGATCTTGCCCACGACCATGGGCGTCTCGCCTGCGTCGGCGATAGCGGCCATGACGTCGTCAACCTGCGCAGGGTCGACGATAAGAACCAGACCCAGACCCATGTTGAACGTCTTCAGGGCCTCTTCGACGGACAGGCTTGCCTTGTCGCATGCGTAGCGAACGATGGGCGGAAGCTTCCAGGTGCCCACCTCAACCAGCGCGTCCACCTTGTCGTTGAGCGCACGGTTCAGATTCTCGGTGATGCCGCCGCCGGTGATGTGAGCAAGCGCATGCACGGCGTCGGGGAGCTGATTGATGACGGCACGAACCGGCTTGACGTACATACGCGTGGGGGTAAGCAGCGCGTCAATGACGCTTTGTCCCTCAAGCTGATCAAGCGGAGCGGAAAGCTCGTCGAGGCTCTTGTCGCCCATGCAAACCTTGCGAGCAAGGGAGTAGCCGTTGGAATGAAGGCCGCTGGAAGCAAGGCCGATAAGCACGTCGCCCTCGGCAACGTTTGCAGGATCAAGCATCTTGACCTTGTCAACGATGCCCACGCAGAAGCCGGAAAGATCATAATCGTCGGGATCCATGACGCCCGGATGCTCGGCCATCTCGCCGCCGATAAGGGCGCAACCAGCCTGACGGCAACCCTCGCCGATGCCGCCGACGATCTCGGCCATGGAAGTGGAGTCGATCTTGCCCGTGGCCACATAGTCCAAGAAGAACAGCGGCTCGGCACCCGTGGCAAGGATGTCGTTGGCGCACATGGCAACCAGGTCGATGCCCACGGTGGAGTTCTTACCGGAAAGCTGGGCAACCTTCAGCTTGGTGCCAACGCCATCGGTTCCAGAAACCAGAACCGGCTCTTCCATATCCTTAGCAGCAGCGATGCTGAACAGGCCGCCGAAACCGCCGATATCGCCGATGACCTCGGGGCGATAGGTGGAATGAACCGTCTTCTTGATTGCGTCGACGGCGCGAGCGCCCTCTTCGATGTCGACGCCTGCGCTTGCGTAGGTGATCTGGCCTTCAGGTTGATCTGCCATGATGTCTCCTTGGAATGTCAGCTTGGGCATATGCCCGTCTGGGTTATCGGAATTGTATCACGCTGGAAAGGCGCGCTGCCTACGGCATGATAAGGTCGCCCTGCTCGCCCTTCGAATACGACTCCTCGAACAGCTCGCGCTTGGTGAGGAACGACTTCTTCGACATGGCCGCAGGGATGGGAACCGCATAGTCGCCCGTGAAGCAGGCGTCGCAGAAGCCGTCGTGGCGGCAGTCGGGGACAGCCGCGTGAAGACCCTCAACCGAGATGAACGCCAGCGAATCGGCACCCATCCACTCGCACATCTCGGGCACGGTCATGTTGGCCGCGATAAGCTGCTCGCGCGAGTCGGTGTCGATGCCATAGAAGCAGGGCCACGTGACCTCGGGCGAAACGATGCGCAAGTGAACCTCGGCGGCGCCGGCATCGCGAAGCATCTGAACGAGCTGACGCGAGGTGTTGCCGCGAACGACCGAGTCGTCGATGACGACCAGGCGCTTGCCGGAAAGCACCGAGGACAAGGGGTTGAGCTTCAGGCGAACACCCAGCTGGCGCATGGCCTGCGTGGGCTGGATGAACGTGCGTCCGACGTAACGGTTCTTCATGATGCCGTCGGAATATGGGATGCCGCTTTCTTCGGCATAGCCAAGCGCGGAGGGCAGGCCCGAATCGGGAACGCCCAAAACCAAATCGGCGTCGGCCGGAGCCTCGCGCGCAATGATGCGGCCGAGGTTACGACGAGCCTGATAAACGCTCTGACCGTCGATGTTGCTGTCAGGGCGTGCGAAGTAAACGTACTCGAAGATGCAGGAAGCGCGACGACGCGGTTCGATTGCCTGTTCGCTTTCCATGCCCGAGAAGCTGAACTTGATGACCTCGCCCGGCTCGACATCGCGCAGGTACGTGGCGCCGACGATGTCCAAACCACAAGTCTCGCTGGAAACAACCCAGCCACGGTTATTAGGAAGCGTGCCAATGCACAGCGGGCGGATGCCGTTGGGGTCGCGGAACGCATACAAGGCGGTCGGCGAAGCAAGAACCATGGCGTAAGCTCCCTCGATGACCTCCATCGCGCGCTTGATGCCCGAACGGATGTGGCTGGTCTGCTGAGTGTACAGGCCGATGAGCTTCGCGGCGATCTCGCTGTCGGTGCCAGCGCGCAGCTGGATGCCCTCTTCGACCGTCTTGACGCGCAGGTCGTTGGTATTCACCAACGTGCCGTTGTGAGCCAAGGCGATGAGCATGTCATCGATTGCGGAAATATGGGGCTGGGCAGCTTCCCAGGTGTCGCCCGAGCAGCTGCTGGTGGAGTAGCGCACGTGACCGATGGAAACGTATCCGGTGAGCGCCGCCAAGCTGGACTCGTTGAATGCCTGAGTGACCAGGCCAAGGTCCTTCGAGACGATCATGGACTCGCCATCGCCGACAGCGATGCCGGCGCTTTCCTGACCACGATGTTGCAAGGCCTGAAGGCCGAAGCAGGTCATGCGCGCAACATCCTCGCCCGGAGCGAAGATGCCGAAAACGCCGCACTCCTCTTCGAGATGATCGGGCAGCTCGCCCGGCACGATCGCGTCACTCATTCGATTGATCCCCCTAATAGTTACGGTTTATGCGGCACTGCCGACTTTCTCGACGGCGCAGAACATCACATAGCGGCCGTTAGATATCTGATTCTCGCACGTGGAGAATGCGAAGAACTGATCGATCTTCGAAACATCGGGCACATCGCTCATTTGAACGGTGGACCTGTCGATGATGTCCATAAGGTACGTGCGCTTTGCGGCGACGCTGGAAAACTCGGTCTGCAAAAGCGGGTCGTTTGCTCCGCAATGAACAAGCGAGAACGAACGCAGCTTCATGTTCACCGTAGGCGTGAACAGGTACACCGTGCGATGCTCGGCAACCGACTTCTCGTCGGAAATTGCCGAGAACATGGTGCCGTCATTCAGGTGGTGCCCGAAAATGAAGTTGCCCGTGTCGGAGAAATCACTGGCGTTATCGTAGTGCAGGAAGATGCAACCGTTGTTGGTGATTCCGCCCGCAGAACCCTCGAAGTCGTGCGTGAGATAATAACTGTCGTCGTTGCCCTTGACCACAGGGTAG
Source organism: uncultured Eggerthellaceae bacterium (assembly GCA_934668515.1). Taxonomy (GTDB): domain Bacteria; phylum Actinomycetota; class Coriobacteriia; order Coriobacteriales; family Eggerthellaceae; genus UMGS1502. The sequence goes on along the minus strand of CAKUNS010000017.1, from coordinate 19,768 downwards.
TTGATGTTGGTGCCCGGGACGTAAACCCACGCGACGATGTCGGGGTTGATTGCCGAAAGGGCGTTCCAATCGACCATGGACGAATCAAGGTCGAAAGAGTTGCTCGAAGTGACGTCGAGATCGGCGGCTTGGGAAACGCGGTCGTAGGCTTTCTGACCTTGCCAGTAGCTGAAACCGATTGCGCCAAGCGACGCAAGCGAGATGACCAGAACCACCAGCGAGACGATCAGCACGACCGTCCACGCGCGACCTTTGCGACGGCGCTGCGCCTTCTGCGCGTAACCCTCTCGAGCGTAATCCGAGCTCATGGCACGCGGCTGCCCATAGTAAGCGCGCATGTCGAAGTCGTTGCGCCCACGACCATGCTTTCCAGCCATGCCCCGTCCTTTCACATTCGTCGATGCCGCCGACCGCACCTACGCTTGACAGGTGCGTCAATGAGAAGCGGGGCATGCTCGAAAGAACCGCGCCCGCGAACAAACACAAGCGCCTCCCGAAAAGGAGGCGCCTATCAGAATACCTGTTCGATCAGGTCATTTCCTCTTCATCTCGTCGATGAAGCCTTTTGCCACAAAAAACACGATTACGCACACCATGATGGCGGGAACGATCCAGAACATGTCCATGGGGATGATCCCGAACACCATATTCTCCATCGCCTTCCTCCTCCATAGAACATCGCCGACACGTGCGAACGCGGTCGCGAAGCGTGGGGCTTACTTGTCGCGCAGCCTTGCCTCAAGAGCATCGTTGACCGTTTGCAGAACCTTGACGCGCGCATAGAGCTTGTCGTTGCTGTCAAGCAACACCCACGGCGCATACGTGGTCGACGTCAAGCGGAACATGTCGTTGACGGCAGCCTTGTACTGAGGGTACTTGTCGCGGTTGCGCCAATCCTCATCGGTGATCTTCCACTGGCGTGCGGGGTCTGCCTCGCGCGACTTGAAACGGGCAAGTTGCTCATCGGGCGTGACGTCCACCCAGAACTTCAGCAGAAGGGCGCCCCACTGCACAAGCTCGTACTCGAACTCGTTGATCTCGTCGTACGCGCGCGCCCATTCGTCGGTGGAGGCAAAGCCCTCGATGCGCTCGACCAGCACGCGGCCGTACCAGCTGCGGTCGTAGATGCCGACATGGCCGGCCTTCGGCAGACGCGTCCAGTAACGCCACAGGTGAGGATGCGCAAGCTCGGGCTTGGTGGGAGCCGGGCTTGGGAAAATCGTGTAAGCGCGGGCGTCGAGCGCTTGGGCCACGCGCTTGATGGCACCGCCCTTGCCCGCTGCGTCCCACCCCTCGAACATCAGGATAAGGGGCACGCGCTTCTGATACATCTCGTTCTCAAGCTGGGCCAGACGTTTCTGCTCGCGCTTCAGAGCGACACGATACTCTTCCTCATCAAGCGACGGCTTCGGGGAGTCGTGGTCGATCTGCGGGTAGCCCGCCATGATGATGAACTTGGAGGACTTGGGAGCAAGGCTTTGCTGCTCCTTCGCCATGGCCTCGGCTTGAACGCGCACGGCGTCGGCATCGGGTTGCTGCTCTTCGGCAGCCCGCCCTTCGCCTTCGGGCATCATCTGACTTGCCGAGTTCTTCAGCGCCGCCTTCGCGGCGGCTTCTGCTGCAGCATCGGGGACCTGATCGAGCGCGCGCTCAATGGCGTCGACCAGCGTTTGGGCAATAAGGAGGTTCGCGCGACGTTTGTCTTCGCCGTTGACCAGCGTCCAAGGCGCGAAATCGAAGTTCGAGCCCTCTAGCAAACGATCGTAAACCACGTACTCGCGCTTGTAATCCTTAGTGTGGCGGTACTTGAACTCGCTGACGCGCCAACGAGTTGAAGGGTCGTCATAGAGCTTTTGAATGCGCTTCTCGCGCATCTCCTCGGTGACATGGACGAAGAATTTCACCACGACGTAGCCGTCGGCCACGAGCATGCGCTCGAAGTTGTACGCGTATTGACGATAGTTTCCCAACACGTCGTTCTGGAGGTCGCCGCGCGCGTTGGCAGCGGAGTCGCCGCTCTTCGCCAGAGCAGCCTCGAGCTCTTTGGCCTCGGACTCGCTGATCTTGCTGCCGTAGGTATCGAACAGGTCACGCTCGACTGCCGTGGTGTACCAGCCGCGATCGAAAATAGTGGTGGAACCGCGCTCGCCAAGCGCCTCCCAGAACTCGCTCATGTCGGGGTAGAAGCCGGTGACGCCGTACTTACGGCCCGCGAACTTCTTCAGGCCCTCTTCATCGATGTCTTTGGTGACGTGAACGGTTGTGGCGCGCGCATCGAGGTTGTACATAAGGTCGGAAATGCGGCTGCCCTTACCGGCACCGCCCCAGCCTTCGAACAAGACGACAACACCGGGTTTGCCTTCCTGGCGCACCCGCTGTTGCAAAAGGATGAGCTTCTGCATAAGCTCATCGTAGGTCGGTTTGTAATCCTCTTTCGAAAGCGGTTCGACGTTGAAGTCGACGGTCTCAAGCATACGCGCCCCTTTCCATCAGCATTTCCCCGATCATACCACCGCCCATGCGGATTAACGCAGCATCGTTTCGTTTGTAAGGCGCCCGTAAACGCCGTCGGCGATACGACGAAATCCCGCCAAACGCGGAAACCCATCGCCTCAACACCAACGCGCAACGGCGCTTGCCTACAATGAAAACGAATTGTCAAAGCAACGCATCCGAAGGATTCTCATGGCCAATTACGCTGTCATCGACGTCGGCTCGAACTCGATCCGCTTAGTCGTTTATTCCATTCCGAACGACAATCAAAAGGCGTATCGACGCAGTGATTTCTCGAGCCTCGCCAACGACAAGGTGATGGCCGGACTTGCCGCCTACGTTTCGGAGGGCGTCTTCACCCCTGCCGGCATCAAGAAGGCCACCTCCACCATCAAGTCCCATTTGAAGCATGCCTCGTATTTCAAATGCAAGCGCATCGACGTGTTCGCGACGGCTGTTCTGAGGAACGCCCAAAACAGCGCCGAAGCCATCGAGGCAATCGAAAAAGGCGCCGGCTGCAAGATCAACCTGATCTCAGGCGAAGACGAGGCGCTTCTAGGCTTTGCCGGCGCCAGCAGCGAAACACTCATCAAAAACGGGGTGACCGTCGACATCGGCGGCGGCTCCACCGAGCTCACCCTGATCAACGACGGCCAGCCGCAGATCTTTCGAAGCGTCCCCCAAGGTTCGCTGTGCTCCTTCACCGGCTACGTCAAGAACATCCTGCCCACCGAAGAAGAGATGCTGACGATCCGCGAGTCGTTCGAGGACAAGATGCGCACCGTGCTGAACCCCGACGACTATCAGGCGCAAACGCTGTACGGCATCGGCGGCAGCGTGCGCGCGGCCGCGAAGATGATGGCCGTCGAAAGCGAGGACCGCGTTCGCCCCAAGATCATCCTGCCAACCGACGTTGACGCTCTTCTGAAGAAATGCGTCGAAGACCCCAGCGCCTATGCGAGACAAGCCATCGCGGCGGCCCCCGAGCGAATCCACACGCTTACGCCCGGCTGCACCATCCTGTCGGAGGTCATGCATCGTTTGGGCGCATCGTCGCTTCGCGTGTGCAAATGCGGCATCCGCGAGGGCTACCTGATCACACGCATGCTTGAAGCCGAAGTGGCCGATCCTGAGGCTTAATGCACACTGTCGGGTAAGCGTCCCGTAAAAAGAATCCCAACACAGCTTGAAGCGCTCCGAAGGCGCCTGCGAAAGCACGTTATTGCGCTAAAATAAAAGTACGGCGATCGCCATTTTCGGCCGCCGAAATCATCGAACGAAGGAGACCGCCATGGATGATGCAACCACCGACAAGACCGGATTGGGCCTCCTCGATGCGCAGGAAAACGAATTCAGCGAGGATCTTGCCAAAAGCAACGCCCAGGGCGACACCAATTTCATGCAGAATCGCGAGCTTTCGTGGCTCACGTTCAACCAGCGCGTTCTTGACCAAGGCGCCGACCCCTCGGTTCCCCTTCTGGCGCGCTTGAACTTCATCTCCATTTTCTGGAGCAACCTGCAGGAGTTCTTCATGGTTCGCGTCGGCAGCCTTACCGACCTGTCCTACATCGAGCCGCCGGTTCGCGATTCGAAAACCAACATGACGCCCGAAGAGCAGCTGCTTGCCATTTACCGCCGCTGCCACGAGCTGTACCCCCTGTATGAAAGCAATTACGAGGAGCTTCGCCTGAAGCTTGCCGCCGAAGGCGTCAGCCACCTGCGCCCCGCCGACCTAACGGACGAGCAGCGCGATTTCCTCGCCGACTACATGCGCGACAACATCGAGCCCTTCCTGTCGCCGCAGATCATCAACGCACGCCACCCCTTCCCACACCTTGAGAACGGGAAGATATACATTCTCGTGCGCCTTGACGAGGACCTTGCCGTCGAAAACAACGACGCCAAGGAAGCCGACGTCAAGAAAAAGAAGAAAAAGAAAAAGGAGAAGGGCGCCGACGGCGTGGTTTTGGGCCTCATTCCCCTGCCCCACCAATGCAAGCGCGTCATCCAGGTGCCTGGCAAGGGCTTCGAGTTCGTCTTACTCGAGCACGTCATCGAGATGTTCGCCCAGGACGTCTTCTCGATGTACAACATCAAGCACGTGAACGTCATCTGCGTCACGCGCAACGCCGACCTTGACACCACGCGCATGGAAGACGGTGCCGACGAGGACTACCGCGAGAGCATGAAGCACCTCCTGCGCCAGCGCACGCGCCTGGCCCCCGTGCGCCTGGAATGCGAGTCGCCCCTGTCGCCCGTCATGGAAAAGCTGCTGCTCAAGCGCCTGAACCTTCAACGCTATCAGGTGTTCGAAACTACCGTGCCGCTTGACCTTGGGTATACTTGGGGCTTAGGCGACAATATCCCCGAGAGGAAGCGCCTGAAGCTGGCCGACCCTGCGTTCACGCCGCAGTGGCCGTCGTGCCTCGACCGCAACAGGCCCATCATCGACCAGGTCGCCGAGCACGAAACCCTGCTGATGTACCCCTACGAGAGCATGGACCCATTCGTTCAGCTTCTTAAAGAGGCGTCAACCGACCCGTCGGTCATCTCCATCAAGATCACCTTGTACCGCTTGGCCCGCCAGTCGCATCTCGCCGAGGCGCTTATCGCCGCCGCCGAGAACGGCAAGGAAGTCACCGCCCTGTTCGAGCTGCGCGCACGCTTCGACGAGGCGAACAACATCGAGTGGTCGCAGCGGTTCGAGGAAGCCGGCTGCAACGTCATCTACGGATTCGAGTATTACAAGGTCCATTCCAAGATCTGCTGCATCACGCGCCAGACCGCCGATGGCGTCCAGTACATCACGCAGCTGGGCACAGGCAATTACAACGAGAAAACCGCCAAGCTCTACACCGACTTGTCCTTCATCACCACCGATAAGGGCTTCGGTCGCGACGCCGTTGAGTTCTTCCGCAACATGGCGCTCGAGAACATCTCGGACAACTACGAGTACCTGCAGGTTGCCCCGCTTCAGATCGAGCCAAGGATCATCGAGCTGCTTGACCAGGAAATGGCGAAGGCGCGCGAGGGCAAGCCATGCGGCGTCTTCCTGAAAACCAACTCGGTCACCGACACCAAGATCATCCGCAAGATCGCCGAGGCGTCGCAGGCGGGCGTTCCCGTCACTATGCTGGTTCGCGGCATCTGCTGCCTGATCCCGCAGGTGAAGGGCTACACCGAGAACGTTCACGTGTACTCGATCGTTGGCAAGCTGCTTGAGCACAGCCGCATCTACTGCTTCGGTGCCGGCGACGATGTCAAGATGTACCTGTCCAGTGCCGATCTCATGACGCGCAACATGAGCAAGCGCGTGGAAATCGCCTGGCCGATTTTCAACGACGACATCCGCATGCGCATCCTGGACTACATCCATACGTCCCTGAAGGACACTGCCAAGCTGCGCGAGCTGCTCCCCGACGGTACGTACACGCCGCTCGGAACGTGCGTGGGCGTTTGCAGCGAAAACGGCGACGAATACTTCGACTCACAGGTCTTCGAGATCCAAGAAGCTGCGCGACGTCAGAAAGACGCAGCCATCGACGCTGCGATACGCATGGCGAACAAGGCCAAGCAGCACGAGCATGTCGCTCAAGAAGCCGCAGAGCCTGGTCCTGAATTCAGCTCGGAACCCGCAGCGGAATCTGTCGCCGCAGCCACTCAGTCGACGACGCCTGCACCTGAACCCGTCGCCGTCAAAGCAACGCCTATCGAACCCGAGCCCACCCCGGCTCCCGCTCCTGCCACCGCCGCTCAGACCCCCAAGGCGCAACCCGTCGACACCGAAGACGGCCCCACGATCTTCGCACCCGCGTCCTCGGTTCCCCCGAAGACGCCCAGCTTCATCGACCAGAAGCCACAGATCGTGCCCATTCCCAAAAAGAAGCACTTCGGCTTCCTCTCGCGCCTCTTCGGCCGCAAATAGCCCGACAAGCGCCGAACGGTTACCGCACGCCTCGTTTCCCGTATTTGGGAGACGAGGCGTTTTATTATGCGAAACCTATCCGTTTCGATCGTTCCCCCGAAAAACAGGACGCACGGTGCCAATCGTGCCACTGCTCTGAGCCACGTGGCTGTTCCTCCTCTCCCGTGTTTTCGGCATCATTGGGTTAGCAAATAGCTCAACGGTAAAGAGCGATATGGACTACGGGGAAAGGAAGTGCACTATGAAATCAAAGTTGAAGATATTCGCCGCCATAGCATGCGTGGCAACTCTTTGCTTGGCTCTGGTCGGCTGCGGCGGCGATAAGAGCGCCGAGTGGAAGAAGGCCGTCGTCGGCACCTGGGAAGTCACCGAGATCACCGGCACCAGCCAGGATGACATCGATATGATGAAGGCATTCGGTCTGAACGTCGAACTGGTATTCCAGAACGACGATTCCTTCAAGCTTGGCATGTTCGGCGAGACCATTGACGGCACCTGGAAAGCAACCTCCGCCGACAAGGTCGTTCTGAAAGCCGAAGGCGACGAGATCACCTGCACCCTGAAGGACGGCGTGCTCTCTATCGACGTTGAGGGCGACGTCATGAAATTCAAGAAGGTTTCCGACGAGCCCAAGGAAATCAAGGCTGTTGATTTCGGTAGCGCCAGCGGAGATTCCGGCACCAGCGCCACCGCCGACCAAGAAGTGATCTCCATCGACAAGGTTGTCCTGGACAACGAGATCGCCAAGGTCACCGTTATCGACAAGAAGAAGGACTGGATCGACAGCTGCGGTTATACCATCAAGGTTGAGAACAAGAGCGACGCCAGCTTCGATATCACCACCGTCTATGGCACGTGGGTTGTCAACGGCAAGATGTGCGAGCCCTTCTACTACGAGACGGTTCAGCCTGGCGCCTACGCCGAGACTTTCGTCAGTTTCTCGACTGACAAGGTCAAAGATCTCAGCGAACTGGTGAACGTCAAGGGCGAACTGGAAATTTGTGACAGCGACACCCTGGACACGATCCTCACCTTCCCCCTGACGCTGGAGTAACGCAAGCCGAAGCAAGCACAATGCACAGCTGAAACAGCCGATCGGCACAGCAACGACGCCCTGGAGAAATCCGGGGCGTCGTTTGGTTTCAGCGGCATTCATTCTCACCCTAAAATGCTCGGCAAAAAAAGAAACGAGCCAGCACCCGAAAGCACTGGCTCGAACTTGGTAAGGACGCAACGACGCGACGTTACAGAACGCGCTCGACAACCTCGGCGATTGCCTTGGCGGCGTTTTCGGCTGCCGCAGCGTCGGAAGCCTCGACCATCACACGAACGACAGGCTCGGTGCCGGAAGGACGGATAAGAACACGACCATTGCCGGCAAGATCCGCCTCAGCGGCTGCAACAGCAGCGGCGATCTCAGCGTTGCCCTCAAGGGCATGCTTGTCCCTTACGTGAACGTTGATGAGCGTCTGAGGATAATGAGCCATCACCTGCGCAGCCTGATCGACGGTCTTGCCCGAACGAACGACAGCGGCAAGGAACTGGCAAGCGGTCATCAAGCCATCGCCCGTGGAGTTATGCTCGAGCAGGATCATATGGCCCGACTGCTCGCCGCCGATGCTGTACCCGTTGGCGCGCATCTCCTCGAGCACGTAACGGTCGCCAACCTTGGTCTGGATGACCTTGATGCCGTGAGCCTCCATGGCCTTCACAAAGCCGAGATTGCACATAACCGTCGAAACAACGGTGTCGTTGGAAAGAATGCCGCGATCGCGCATATCAAGCGCGCATACGGCCTCGATGATGTCGCCATCGATCTCGGTGCCGTCCTTGGCGACAAGCATGACGCGATCGGCGTCGCCGTCGTGAGCCACGCCGACGTCGGCACCGGACTCCTCCATGAGCTTATGAAGAGGCTCGAGATTGGTAGAGCCGCACTTGACGTTGATATCGACGCCATTGAAATCGTCGTTGATGACGGTAACCTTCGCGCCAAGTTCCTCGAAAGCGCGAGCGCTGGTAAGCGAGGAAGCGCCATGACCGGCATCAAGCGCGATATGCAGCCCCTTGAAGTCGATGCCCTGGGCGCGCACGCTGGACACCGCGTGGTCGATATAAATGTCGACAGCCTCGTCGACGGGAATGGCAACGCCAACCTGATCGCCGGGAAGCATGGCGTTCGCTTCTTCGCCCTGCGCGGCAAGACCCTCCAAGCCGCCCTGGCGAACGAACGCCTCGATCTCATCCTCGACCGCATCGGGAAGTTTGAATCCCTCGGAATCGAAAAGCTTGATGCCGTTGTACTCAGGCGGATTGTGAGATGCAGAGATGACGATACCGCCAGCGGCGTGAAGGTGGCGAACCAGCAGGGCCACGCCAGGAGTGGGGATGATACCTGCCAGCAGTGCCGTGCCTCCTGCGCTCATGATGCCCGCGGCAGCCGCGCTCTCGAGCATGTCACCCGAAAGACGCGTGTCCTTGCCGATGATGATGTTCTTGCCCATGAATTTAACGGCCGCCTGGCCGAGACGATATGCGATCTCGCAGGTGAGCTCGGTGTTCGCGACACCGCGCACGCCATCGGTTCCGAAAAGCCTTGCCATATCCGTCACCCTTCCTTGCGGTTGCATGCAAAGGAACGCCAATGCGGGCGCCCTTGAATCGGAATCATAACCCTTTGATTTTACTACCATCAGGGTCTTGCTCCGACATAAAAGAAGGCTGCCGACCAGTTTTCGCTAATCGACAGCCTTTGAATCACATAGATGAATCTATGCCTGGGCGTTACTCCTCGTCAGAAGACATCTCGTCGTTGGAGCGCTCCTCGTCTTCTTTCGACGTGACGCCGAAGCCAAACGAATCGAGCGAACCAAGCAGAGCGTCAAGCTCTTCGAGGTTGCGCTGGTAAGAGCGCGGGGGCAGAGCCTCGCCCAGCATGTCCTCACCCTCGGTGTTGAACGTCGGGGGCTCGTCGCCGCCGATGAGGATGTTGTCATCAGGCGAGAACACCATGTCGAGCAGCTGGCTCATGTCGTCGCTCGTAGCGTTCAGGTCGTCTTCGATGACCTCGGACAGGTTGTGCTCAGCCAGACCGGCCTTAAGCTCCTCGATAGCCTTGGCGCCAATGCCCTCAATGCGGAGCAGGTCGTCCTCGGTGCGGCCAACCAGGTCGGCAACGGTCTCGATGCCAGCCTCGGAGAACTTGTTAGCCCAACGCTGCGACACGCCCAGATCGTCGTAGATGTACAGACGAGCATCCTCGTCGGACAGCTGCGGGCCACGATGGCCAAGCGACATGCCGTTGTAGTAGTTGCCGTACGAGGAACCCATGTTCAGGTAGCCATCGCCATCCAGCGACCAATCCTGCGGCTGCGGGAGAAGCTCCTCGATGTCGCGAAGATCATCGGGGGCGTAGTCGGGCAGAGACTCGATCTCTTCGGGCTCGACGGAACGGCCCTTGTAGGTGAGCTTCACGTCGCGATAGCGCTTCAAGCCGGTACCAGCCGGGATGGGCTTGCCGATGATGACGTTTTCCTTCAGGCCCTTGAGGGTGTCGGTCTTGCCCTCGATGGCGGCATCGGTAAGGACCTTCGTGGTTTCCTGGAAGGAAGCCGCGGACAGCCACGAGTCGGTTGCCAGCGAGGCCTTGGTGATGCCCAGCAGCAGCGGCTGGCCAACCGGCGGGTTCTTGCCCTCGGCGATGAGCTCGTTAGCGGCATCCTGGAACTCGTAACGGTTGACCTGGCTACCGGCGAGGTAGTCGGAGTCGCCCGGATCGAGAACGGTGACCTTGCGCAGCATCTGACGCGCGATGACCTCGATGTGCTTGTCGTTGATGTCTACGCCCTGGGACACGTAAACGTCCTGGACCTGAGACACGATGTAGCGCAGCGTGGTGTTCGGATCGGTGAGCTTGAGCAGTTCCTTGGGGTCGACAGAACCCTTGGTAAGCTGCTGGCCAACGCGGACCTCGCAACCATCGGTGACGCCATTGGCAAGCTGAGCGCGAGCCGAAACGGTGTACTCGCGGAAGTTGCCTTCCTGGTCATGCACGGTCAGGATCTTCGTGTTCTTGTCGCCCGAAACCTGAAGGGTGCCGGCGATCTCGGCGAGGACGGCAAGACCCTTAGGCCTGCGCGCCTCGAAAAGCTCCTGAACACGGGGAAGACCATGCGTGATGTCGTCGCCTGCGACGCCGCCCTGGTGGAACGTACGCATCGTAAGCTGCGTGCCGGGCTCGCCAATGGACTGAGCGGCGATGATGCCGACTGCCGTGCCGATGTTGACCGGACGGCCCGTGGCAAGGTCCCAACCATAGCACTTCTGGCAAACGCCCTCGTGAGCGTGGCAGGTAATGATGGTGCGGACATTGACATCGGTGAGGCCTGCGGCCTCGAGCTTGGCAAGATCCTCCATGCTCGAGATGTAGGTGTCAGCGTCCAAGATGATCTCGCCGTTCTCGTCGACGGCAGGGGTCAACAGGTTACGGCCGATCAGGTTCTCGTCCAGCTCGCCCTTCTCGTTGTGCAGCGGGTAAGGCACGCCATCGGTGGTGCCGCAGTCGATCTCGCGGATGATGACGTCCTGAGCGACGTCAACCAGACGACGCGTGAGATAACCGGAGTCAGCGGTACGCAGAGCGGTGTCGGCCAGACCCTTACGAGCGCCGTGCGTGGAGATGAAGTACTCCAGAACGGACAGGCCCTCGCGGAAGTTTGCCTTAATAGGACGGTCGAGCTGCTCGCCCTTCGGGTTCTGCATGATGCCGCGCATGCCGGCAAGCTGACGAATCTGCTTGATGTTACCACGGGCGCCGGAGAAGGCCATCATGTAGATCGGGTTGAAGCGGTCGAAGTTCTCGGCCATTGCCTCGCCGACCTCGTCGTTGGCAGCGTTCCAGATGTCGATGACCTGGTGATGGCGCTCTTCGCGGCTCATCAGACCCATCTCGTAGTCCTCGTCGATGGCGTCGACCTTCTTGTCGGCGGCTTCGAGGATCGCGGCCTTGGTGGGCGGGATCGAAGCGTCGAAAACGGAAACGGTGATGCCCGCACGGGTGGCGTAATGGAAGCCGGCAGCCTTCAGGCCGTCGAGGACCGGCGGGACCTCGGAGGCGCTGTAACGGTTGCAGACATCCTCGACCAGGCGGCTGACCTCGGACTTGTTCATGCCGTAGTTGAGGAACGGGTAATCCTCGGGCAGCACGTTGTTGAACGTGATGCGGCCGATGGTGGTCTCGATGCGCTCGCCTGCCTTGTGCTCCTCGAACTTACCGAAGGCGGTAGCCACCTTGGTGTCCTTGGTAAGGCGCACGATGATCTTGGCCTGCATGTCGACGTCGGCGCGCGCATCGTAAGCGTTGAGCGCGTCGTTGAAATCGACGAACGTCCTGCCCTCGCCCGGGAAACCATCGCGGGCGGCGGTCAGGTAGTACAGACCGATGATCATGTCCTGCGTCGGGATGGTCAGAGGACGACCATGAGCAGGGGACTTGATGTTGTTGGTGGAGAGCATGAGCACGCGGGCCTCGGCCTGAGCGGCAGCGGACAGCGGCACGTGAACGGCCATCTGGTCGCCGTCGAAGTCGGCGTTGAAGGCGGTGCAGACCAGCGGGTGCAGCTTCAGGGCCTTGCCCTCGACCAGCACCGGCTCGAATGCCTGGATGCCCAAACGGTGCAGCGTAGGTGCGCGGTTCAGCAGAACCGGATGCTCGGTGATGACCTCTTCGAGGACGTCCCAAACATAACTTGCGCCACGATCGACCGCACGCTTGGCAGCCTTGATATTGGCAACGTACTCAAGCTCGACCAAGCGCTTCATTACGAAGGGCTTGAACAGCTCGAGAGCCATCTGGTTCGGCAGACCGCACTGATGCATCTGCAGCTCAGGGCCGACGACGATAACCGAACGGCCAGAGTAGTCGACGCGCTTGCCCAGCAGGTTCTGACGGAAACGGCCCTGCTTGCCCTTGAGCATGTCTGCCAAGGACTTCAGAGGACGGTTGCCGGGACCCGTGACGGGACGGCCACGACGGCCGTTGTCGAACAGGCTGTCGACGGCCTCCTGAAGCATGCGCTTCTCGTTGTTGACGATGATCTCGGGAGCACCGAGGTCGAGCAGGCGCTTCAGACGGTTGTTGCGGTTGATGACGCGACGGTACAGGTCGTTCAGGTCGGACGTTGCGAAACGGCCGCCATCGAGCTGGACCATAGGACGCAGATCCGGCGGAATAACCGGGATGACGTCCAGGATCATGTCGGAAGGCTTGTTATCGGACTTCAGGAAAGCGTCGACGACCTTAAGGCGCTTGATGGCCTTGGCGCGCTTCTGACCCTTGCCCGTGGCGATGATCTCGTTGAGCTCGACCGCGGTGGAAGCAAGGTCGATGGAGTCCAGAAGGTCGCGAACAGCCTCGGCGCCCATGCCGCCCTTGAAGTAGTCGCGGTAGTTGGCGCGCATCTCGCGGTAGAGAGCCTCGTCGGAAACGAGCTGCTTGGGCTCGATTTTCTGGAATGCCTCGAAAGCCTCCTGACGGAGAGCCTTGCGCTCGTTGAACTCCTCGTAGATGTCGGCGATTTCCTCTTCGACCTCTTCAGGGGTCAGACGGTCGTCCTCGTCGATCTCGTCGACGAAGTCGTCGTCCTCGGGAACATACGTCGTGGAAAGACGACGCGTGCTCTCGACGAGGCGATCGCGCTCGGCGTCGAGCTCTTCAAGGTCGGCAGCAAGCTCTTCGCGGAGCTCGTCGAGATCTTCCTTGCGAGCCTCGGCGTCGACCGAGGTGATGATGGAGCTGGCGAAGTACAGAACCTTCTCGAGGTCCTTCGGGGAAATGTCGAGCAGGTAGCCCAGACGCGAAGGAGAACCCTTGAAGTACCAGATGTGGCTTACCGGAGCGGCAAGCTCGATGTGGCCCATGCGCTCGCGACGAACCTTGCTGCGGGTAACCTCGACGCCGCAGCGCTCGCAGACGATGCCCTTGAAGCGCACACGCTTGTACTTGCCGCAGGCGCACTCCCAGTCCTTCGTCGGGCCGAAGATCTTCTCGCAGAACAGGCCGTCCTTCTCGGGCTTGAGCGTGCGGTAGTTGATGGTCTCGGGCTTCTTGACCTCGCCACGCGACCAGCTGCGGATATCCTCGGCGCTCGCAAGGGAAATGCGGATGGCGTCGAAATTGGTGACGTCGTACTCAGTCGTCATTTAGCGCTCCTCCCCTTCGTTGCCGATCAAATCGTTAGAATCTTCAGATTCCAGGTCACTCATCAAATCTCCCAGTTCCGCAGCGATGCTGTCCAGGGCAGACGCGTCGTCTTCCTCGGTCTTCTTGGCATCGGCTGCAAGTGCGCCGTAAAGCGCCTGGTCTTCGTCTTCGGCATCCTCGGACACCGTAATGGGTTGCAGGTCGTGACCCTCGAGCTCGACGTTCAGGCACAAGGAACGCATTTCCTTGATAAGAACCTTGAAGCTCTCGGGGACTTCAGCGGCAGGGATGTTCTCGCCCTTGACGATGGCCTCGTACGACTTGACGCGACCCGAGGTGTCGTCGGACTTGACGGTGAGGATCTCCTGCAGGACGTTCGATGCGCCGTATGCATACAACGCCCAAACTTCCATCTCGCCGAAACGCTGGCCGCCGAACTGAGCTTTGCCGCCCAGAGGCTGTTGCGTGATAAGGCTGTAAGGGCCGGTCGAACGGGCATGGATCTTGTCGTCAACCATGTGACCCAGCTTAAGCATGTAGGTGGTGCCGACGGTGATGGGCTCGCGGAACTTCTCGCCCGTGCGGCCGTCGTAGAGCCACGTCTTGCCTTCGGGGGTGACCTGCGGCACGAACTCGTCGCGAGCAAGGTCGCCGTACTTCTCGTGGTTCAGGTTGATAAGGTTGCGGTTCGAGTTGACGATGGCGGTCTGGATCTCTTCCTCGTTAGCACCGTCGAAGACCGGGGTGGAAACGAAGAACGGGCCCTCTACTGCCTCATCGGTCTTCTCGTCGTCCGACCAACCCCACATGGCTGCCCAGCCAAGGTGGTTCTCAAGGAGCTGGCCGACGTTCATACGAGAAGGAACGCCCAGGGGGTTCAGGATGACGTCGATCGGCGTGCCGTCGGCCATGTAAGGCATGTCCTCGACGGGAAGCACGCGGGAGATAACGCCCTTGTTGCCGTGACGACCGGAAAGTTTGTCGCCGGGCTGGACCTTACGCTTCTGAGCAATGTAGATGCGGACAAGCTCGTTCACGCCGGGAGCCAGCTCGTCGCCGGCCTCGCGGGTGAAGCGGCTGATGCCGATGACGCGGCCGCCGGAGCCGTGGGGCACCTTCAGAGAGGTGTCGCGGACCTCGCGGGCCTTCTCGCCGAAGATGGCGCGCAGCAGGCGCTCCTCGGCGGTGAGCTCGGTCTCGCCCTTCGGGGTGACCTTGCCGACCAGAACGTCGCCAGGGCCAACTTCGGCGCCGATGCGGATGATGCCGTCAGCATCGAGGTCGGAGATCATGTCGTCGGAGATGTTCGGGATCTCGCGGGTGATTTCCTCGGGGCCGAGCTTGGTGTCGCGGGCATCGATCTCGTACTCGGAGATATGGATGGACGTGAGCAGGTCCTCAGAGACGACGCGCTCGGAGACGATGATAGCGTCCTCGTAGTTGTAGCCTTCCCACGGCATGTATGCAATGAGCAGGTTCTGACCGAGTGCAAGCTCGCCGCCGTCGCAGGACGGGCCGTCAGCCAGCACATCGCCAGCCTGGACCTCGTCGCCCTTGCGGACGATCGGGCGGTGGTTGATGCAGCCGGACTGATTGGAGCGCTGGAACTTGGGGACCAGGTACTCGTCGTACTCGCCGTCGTTGTTCAGGACGATGATAGTCTGGCCATCGACGTAGTCGACGACGCCTGCGTTCTGGGCGACCAGCATCTCGCCGGAGTCAACGGCGATGCGGTGCTCGATGCCAGTGCCGACATAAGGAGCATGCGGCTTGAGCAGCGGCACAGCCTGACGCTGCATGTTCGAACCCATGAGCGCGCGGTTTGCGTCGTCGTGCTCGAGGAACGGGATGAGCGAGGTTGCGACGGAGGTCATCTGACGCGGGGAAACGTCCATGTACTGAACGTTCTCGGGCGCGATCTCGTCGGGTTCGCCGAACATGCCGGAAGCGTCCTTGGTACGGCAAAGGATGCGCTCGGACTTATGGAAGGTGCCGTTCTCGTCAAAGCGGCCGAAAACGCGGGTTTCGGGATCGAAGGTCTCGTTTGCCTGGGCGATGACGTAGTTTTCTTCCTCGTCAGCAGTCAGGTAATCGACCTCGTCGGTGACCTTGCCATCGACGACGCGACGGTACGGGGTCTCGATGAAACCGAAGCGGTTGACACGGGCATACGTAGCCAGCGAGCCGATAAGGCCGATGTTCGGGCCTTCAGGCGTCTCGATGGGGCACATACGGCCGTAATGCGAATTGTGAACGTCGCGGACTTCGAAGCCTGCGCGCTCGCGCGACAGGCCGCCCGGGCCCAGTGCGGACAGACGACGCTTGTGCGTGATGCCTGCAGCAGGGTTGGACTGGTCCATGAACTGGGACAGCTGCGAAGAACCGAAGAACTCCTTGATGGAGGCGACGATAGGACGGATGTTCACCAGCGACTGCGGGGTGATCTCGTCAGGCTCCTGCATGCTCATGCGCTCGCGGACGACGCGCTCCATGCGCGACAAACCGATGCGGAACTGGTTCTGGATCAGCTCGCCGACCGTGCGGATGCGGCGGTTGCCGAAATGGTCGATGTCGTCGACGGAGAAGCCCTCCTGGCCCTCGTGCAAGGCGATGATGTACTTCATCGTCTTGACGATGTCCTCTTCGGTAAGCGTGGAGGCATCGTTCTCGGGGTCGAGCTGAAGCTTCTTATTGATCTTGTAACGCCCGACAGCAGCAAGGTCGTAGCGCTGCGGGTTGAAGAACAGGCCGTCGAGAAGCGTGCGTGCAGAGTCGAGCGTGGGCGGCTCGCCCGGACGGAAACGCTTGTACAGCTCGATGAGGGACTCCTCGCGAGTGGTTGCGGGGTCGCGATCGAGCGTGCGCAGGATCATCTCGGAAGAGCCCAGAAGCTCGATGATCTCCTCGCGGGTCTCGGCAAGACCGAGGGCGCGGACCAGCAGGGTTGCCGGCTGCTTACGACGACGGTCGATGCGCACGTGGAGGACGTCGCGCTTGTCGGTTTCGAACTCGAG
This sequence comes from uncultured Eggerthellaceae bacterium, assembly GCA_934668515.1. Lineage (GTDB taxonomy): Bacteria > Actinomycetota > Coriobacteriia > Coriobacteriales > Eggerthellaceae > UMGS1502. The sequence continues at coordinate 3,135 of CAKUNS010000017.1, read as the reverse complement.
CCATGCACCACGGCTGGGGATGACCTTGGCGTTGTAGATGGTCTTCGGCGAAGTCTTGTCGACCTCGGTGGAGAAGTAAACGCCAGGAGAACGAACCAGCTGGGAAACGACGACGCGCTCGGTGCCGTTGATGATGAAGGTGCCGCGCGGGGTCATGAGCGGGAAGTCGCCCATAAAGACCTCTTGCTCCTTGATCTCGCCCGTTTCCTTGTTGATGAAACGGATCTCGACGAAGAGCGGGGCCTGATACGAGACGTCCTTCTCTTTGCACTCATCGACCGTGTACTTCGGGTCACCGAACGAATGCTTGCCGAACTCGACGACCATGTCCTTGGTCGAGTTCTCGATAGGGCTGATGCTCGCGAATGCCTGATCAAGACCTTCGGTCTTGAACCATTCGAAGTTCTCCGTCTGAACGGCGATCAGGTTGGGAACATCCATTACGTCCGGAATTTTCGCGAAGCTGCGGCGCGTCCTGTAACGGCTGGTGGAAGTGGGATTTTGTCCTTTAGCCACGAGGCTTTTCCTCCTTAGTGAACACCCGTGATTCTGCAAAAAGTCACAATCAAATAGACTATAACGGGATACAAGGAGGGTCAAGAAAATTTTTCAGCAACTGTGTGGTTTCGCTGTTCTTTCCAGCTTTCATCAGGGATTTCAAACTGTGGATTCGGTTTGATGACCCGTATTCTCGACATCATGCAAGCCGAATCCACACGCGCTTCAAACGACGCTGCAAACCTCTTGCGAAGCTTTATCCGAGCAACGGGGAAGCCGCAGAAAGCACCCCTCCCCAACGCCTTGGGTCAGTTGCTGCAAGCCGGGCGCAAATGAGATTCGCACCATGCGCAGGCATCGGGCGTCGCTGCCAAACCGCCCAGAGCGCTTTCGCGCAGCTCGAAGGGAAGCGAGCGACCCACTTTGAACATGGCCTCGACGGTTTGGTCGAAACCCACCAGGTTGCCGATGCCCGTCAGCGCGATCTGGGCGCTGACCAGCGCCGTGGCGGCGCCCGACGCGTTCCTTTTCTGACACGGCACCTCGACAAGGCCCGCCACCGGGTCGCAGACCAGACCCATCATGTTCGTGAGCGCATTGCCGGCGGCGTTCAGGCACTGACGCGGCGATCCGCCCTCAAGCTCGACCGCGGCGGCTGCGGCCATAGCGGCAGCCGAACCGATCTCAGCCTGGCATCCACCTTCGGCCCCCGAAACCGTGGCGTTGCACGTGATGAGGTAGCCAACGGCCGCAGCGCAGGCCAAAGCCCGCTCGATCTGCACGTCGTCATAGCCCTTCACCTTCTGAAGCGCCAGCAGCACGCCAGGAATGACGCCCGCCGAGCCGGCCGTGGGTGCGGCAACGATGCGACCCATCGAGGCATTCGTCTCGAGCACCGCCATGGAATACGTCGCCGCGCTGGCAACAGGTTCACCGCATATATCGTGAGCGGAGCCTCGAAGCGCCGCCATACGTGCAGCCTCGCCGCCCAAAAGCCCGCCAATGGAAGGACGCTGAACGCCCAGGGGGCCGAACGCCGATTCACGCATGACTTCAAGGACACGATGCAAATAGTCGGCAGAGGCGTCTTGGAAGCCGCGGCTTTCCGTAAGCGCCGCCTCACGGCGTAAAAATGCCTCGGAAATGGAGATGCCGCCTTCATCGCAGCGGCGTAAAAGCGACTTGCCCGTAGCGAAATCGACGGACTTGAAACGCTCGAGCGCTTGCTGCTGCGCCTCGGCGGAAACCGCGTTCCCCGACGGCCCAGAGAAACCGACGGCGCCCATGATGCGAACGTCGTGGACAAGGGGGCTTGACATAATGGCCTGGCGAACCTCACCCGCCACCTCTTGGTCGGTTTCCAGGATGGTCCATGCCGCATCGCCGCGCTGCTCGCGATACAGGCGCGCGGTGGCAATGTTCACGCCGTGCTCGCTCAAGCGCGCGGCGATATGCGCCAACACACCCGGCTTGTCGCTTTGATGCACGACGACGCTGGGAATGTCGCCCGTGATGAATACGTCCACGCCGTCGATGCGCTTGATGACAGCGGCGCCACCGCCGATGCTCTCACCGCGCACCTCCATATGGCCGCCGTCCTCGTCATCAAGGATGACGTCGATGGTGTTGGGATGTTCGAATCCGTCATCATCGGGAAGCGGCGTGAAAGTGAATGAAAGACCTGCGCCTTCGGCATAAGCAAAAGAATCGCGGATGCGCAGATCATCCGGTGCGAAACCGAGCATGCCCGCAACCAGCGCCTTATCGGTACCGTGGCCGACGAGCGTGTGGGCGAAGCTTCCCAAAAGACGGAACTCAACGCGCACGGGACGAGCGGCGGCAAGCCTGCGAGCCATGTACGCGATGCGCAAAGCGCCAGCCGTATGCGAGCTTGACGGCCCGACCATCACCGGCCCGACAACGTCCCTCAATCCCAAAGAAACCAAGGTGCCCTCCCCTCGAACGACCTACAGCGGCAGCGTTGACGCTGCCCAATTACGGGAACGTGTGATCGCGTCCCTTCGAACCAGCTTCTACATGCCGTCGCGCAGCGCTTTGAGCTTGGCAAGCGTGCCCGCGTCGATGCGCCCGGCAACCGTGCGCTTCTCGGCGACCTTCGGCGTTTCGTCAAGATGGATCTCTTCGTAGTATCCCGCCATTTCACGGCTGAAGCCCTCGGCGCTCATGCGATCCACGCCGAAACCGAACACGGTGTCTTGAATGGTGGCGTCGGATGTGACGACGAGCGTCTCGATCTTGCGCTGGCGCGCATCGTGAGCAAGCTTCTCGATGACTTTGTCGGCAGACGAGCCAGCCGGCGAGAACACCACGCGCACGCCGCCGATCTTCTGCGTCTCACCCGTGGAATACTCGTTGCCGCCGCCATCGAACACGATCGTGGCCTGATACTCTTTGCCCGCGAAATACGCAACGTCTTTGATAAGCATCTCACGCGACCTGTTCAGGATATCGTCCTCGTAGTCGGCGGTGGGAGCGGCGATGTGCTTGTAGCGGCTGCCGCTTCGCAACACGTTGAAGCCGTCGACGATCAAAATGCGCTTGCGATCCTTCGGCATCAGCGCGCCTCCTTCGATTCAAGCGACGCGGTGACGGCGTCGCCTTTGTTAGCAGCAGCAT
>CAKUNS010000016.1 GCA_934668515.1 uncultured Eggerthellaceae bacterium | reverse complement strand
ATTGCGGGGTGGAGCAGTCTGGTAGCTCGCCGGGCTCATAACCCGGAGGCCGTAGGTTCAAATCCTGCCCCCGCGACCAACAGTTACAGCAGGTCAGAACGGTAAAAGTTCTGACCTGCTTTTTGTTGTCGATACCAACTGCTCGTGTTGTTTACGGGCGTTGCGGCTGCTGGCCACTCTGCTTCAGAACGCTAAAAGCTACACGAGATCTTGCAGTAGGAATTTCCATGCGGGTTTAACCTCGATGCGCGCATCGCCCTCTACGATTTCCCCTTCTTCCTCTTTTGTCACAATAAACAATCGACGAATGGATTCGTCGATACGGTCTAGTTTCACTAAGTTGCTTATCTCCCTGGGCTTGGCGCTTTCGGAAAGCGAATAGGCCACCTGCACTGCAAGGCCTTGTTCGGGCACGTAAAAATCTACGTCGATGCCGTTTTTTGGCGATTTCAGGTAATGAAGCCCCTCGCCAAAGACATCATGCATTGCTACAGCCACCTCGTTTTCGAGCAAGGCTGGCTCCCTTCCGATCAGGAAAAGATTGAGCAAGCCGTTGTCGCTGAAGTAGCGCTTCGGATTCCCCTCGCGCTCTACGAACTTTGCAACGGCGTTCTTCACTTCAAACAGCAGGTAAGCCTCGCGAGCTATGGCAAGGTAGTCCAGCAGCGTGCTCTTGCTGACGTTGTAACCCAATCCGTGCAACATGCCATGCAGCGCCGTGGCGGAGGTTTCGTTGCAGACGGTTTCGGCGATTTTCTTCATGAGCACGCGCAAAGCATCGGGGTTTCGCACGCCATTGCGCGCTCGCATCACGCCAGCGTCGGCCAAGCATCGCGCAAACTCTTCCCAGCCATCCATATTTTGTATTTCATCAAGGATATTGGGCTTTCCGTTCGGTATATCGAACAGATTGATAGCAAAACCGTTCAATATACTGAACAGGTGGCATGATTTTGAGGGGGGGGTGCTGCGAGTCTGAACAATTTGGAGCCAATCGCTATGCGTTGCTTGTATACGGCAGGTCGGGTGAAGGCTGGCTCGTTGGAATTCTGAACTGCGGTAAGAAGGTAGCGCGAAGGACGCTCAAGCGCCGTTCAAACGCTCCCGCCCAACCGTCACTTCAAAACGAAGTGGCTTCGGCGCGTCTCGATAAGCCCGGCCTTCCGCATGCGCGAGAGTTCGGCGGAAAGGGCGCTGCGGTCGACTCCCAGATAGTCGGCAAGCTGTTGGCGATCGAAGGGAATGTCGAACTCGTTTTCGCCCGTTCGCTCGGCGACGTCGGACAAATACGCCAACACTTTGCCGCGGATCGTTTTCGGGGCAACATGCAGAATGCGGCGCGAGAGGTTAAGGCTCTGACGCGCGATGATCGCCGTCACGCTTGCGCTGACTCTAGCGTGATGCGGGCACGCGCGGGTGCAGGTTGTCAGCATTTTCGCAAGGTTCAGGAACAAGACGGCCGTATCTTCCGCTGCAACAACGTCCACCATAAGCGGCTCGTTGGGCACGGCGGCATATGCCTCGCCGAACATTTCGCCCACCTTTTTCACGCCAAGCACGCTGACATTGCCCCAGCGGTCAACGCTCTCGATGCGCACGCTTCCTTCAAGAACAATCCCCGCCGTTGCAATGACGTCGCCCATCCGGTGGATTCGCGCACCTGCCTTGTATCGGCGTTCGCGTGCGGCAAGGCAACCAAGCATGGCCTGGATTTCCTGGGGGTTCGACCCGCGGAACAGCTGCGTCGTCGCCAGAAACTCGCTTCGCTCCATGATTCCTCGATTCGCAAGCATATGTTGTAGTTACAACATACAGGATAGTACGTTTTTCGTATCATGCAGCCAGTTCAGACGACGAAAGGGGAGGCATGATTCGTAAAATCATACAGATCGACCAGGAGAAGTGCGACGGCTGCGGAATTTGCGCCGAAGCGTGCCACGAGGGGGCTATCGAGATCGTTAACGGGAAGGCCAGGCTTGTGCGCGACGGTTTCGGCGACTGTTTGCCGGGTTGTCCCCAGGGCGCTATCTCGTTTGTCGAGCGCGAGGCGGCGGCGTACGACGAAGCGGCAGTTGAGCGCAGCAAGCGCGAAAGGGAATCCGAGGCGAAGACCCACGGCGGGCCGGCCGGCGCCTGCCCTGGATCGGCTGTTCGGGCGTTCGATCGCACAGCGGGGAAGGATACCGGCGCGAATGAAACCGCCCGATCTACTGCGGCGCAAAGCGCGCCCTCGCAGCTTCGCAATTGGCCCGTGCAGATCAAGTTGGCTCCTACGCAGGCCCCGTATTTCCAAAGCGCCAACCTGCTTATTGCCGCCGACTGCTGCGCGTTCTCGTACGGCAACTTCCATGCTGATTTCATCCGCAACAAAGTTTGCCTTGTTGGCTGCCCGAAGCTTGACGGCATCGATTATTCCGAGAAACTGACCGAGATCATTGCGAACAACGACATCAAAAGCGTCACCATCACGCGCATGGAGGTCCCATGCTGCGGCGGTTTGGAGCGCATGGCCGTCAAAGCCCTGCGTGCGTCGGGGAAGTTCATCCCTTGGCAAGTTGTCACGTTCTCGCTCGACGGCCGCATCTTGGATTAGCCTGCTTGTTTCTCGATTTGCCCTTTGCGGTTGGAAAACAGCCCTGGACTGGAAGAACGGTTCAGGGCTGTTTTGCATTGTCGGTCTTGCTGTCCCATGCAAGGTACAGTTACCACTTCACTGACGTGGGATAATGCTCGTGAGGTGAAGTGTTAGCGGCTGGCTAACGGGTCGCTGTGAGTGTTGCGAAACGAGAGGGCGTGACGTAAATGGGGAATATTGTCGGATGGTTTTGCAAGGACTGCGGGGCGGGTAATAGTTTCTACTCTGGAAGCGGAATGATGAGCTTCAACGATTCCGACTTCGTTTTACGCTCGAAGGACGGGTTTTACGGCCCCGCTATGAAAAGACTGCTTGGCGACGGAATCCCAGAGGGGTGGATTGTTTTCGAAGAGCATGTCTTCTACAGGTGTCCCAATTGCGATGGCATTATCGAAGGCAGCGCCTTCAAGGTCGACGACGGCAGCAGAAGCGGATGGCTTACCTACTATATCAAGCCCGACAGCTGCGAAGCGTGCGGCGAGGAGCTCGCCTTCTGGGGCGACCGGGTCCCCATGAGCGATGACGAGCTGTTGGCTTTGTGCCAGAAGCAGGTTGACGACGGTTGCCCTAATTGTGGCGGCGAGAACGCGCAATTGCTAATGGGATGTTGGGACTAGCTAAGGGGCATGAAATGCTCAAGGAACACGGGCGTGTAAGGGTCAAAGCTACTGGGTTGTACGGAACCATCGTTGATTGGCATTCTGGCAGCGATCACTGCGAGGTTGAGCTTGATGGGTGGCAGCGTAATGCTCTGCCCGACGAAGAAGACTTGCTTCTCCGCACGTTTTCGCTGTTGGATCTCGACGAGCTGGTAGAAGTTAGTGGCGCAGAGCGGAAGGCGGTTTTCAAAAGCTTCGACATGCTGGTCGTCTCGGCCTATCAGCAGCGTGCTTTTCTAATATCGCCTGTCGTTGTGATCAGGCGTGAAGGCGATGCCGTGCGAGCAAGCGTGAATAGCCGGCACTTTAGCAGGGGCTTCGAGACGAAGGAAGTTTCCCTCGTCGAAAGCGCGGACGTGTCGAAGCTGCTGTCTGCGGTTTTCGCAACCCATGCGGATAGATGGACTGAACGTTTCGCAAACTACGATGTCCTTGACGGGTATTCATGGACGATGAGTGTCTACGCGGGCAATCGATACTTCGAGTGCGACGGCGACAATTATGCGCCGGACGAGCTGGTGAACTTGCTGTACGCAATACACGAAGTTGGCTTGCCTCTTGTTTGGAGCAATGGCGAAATCGTCATGCCGAATGCTTTCGAGTAGCTTGTGAAAAAGGGCGCTGCAAATTGCAGTGCCCTCCCGTGCATTTGAGGCTTGCGCGTATGAGCGCCTGACGACGCGAAAACTCGGCGTTATTCGATAAGTTGTGGTGAAGATGGAATGGAGGATGTTCCATTTGCTGAAGAAGCTTAAAAAAACTTTGCTTGATGCTAAAATATTTTTAGTAAACCCGCCGGCCTCTGATGCAAGCTCACTGGCGGGTCTTTTTTATGCAAGGAGCTCTGATGGAGTACACAAAGCCCTTTACTACCTTTGACGAACAAGTGGATCTTCTGGTGAGCCGAGGAATGCAAGGTGATAGGGAAGAGATCCGGGAGCATCTTGTTGACGTTGGGTATTACCGTTTAAGCGGATATTGGCATATCTTCAAGAACGAGGATGATTCATTTAGGCCGGGAACAACGTTTCAGGAAGTCTGGGATATTTATACCTTCGATCGTCAATTTCGCTTAGTGGTGCTAGATGCAATCGAACGAGTTGAGGTTTATTTCAGAACGCAACTTGCATATGAGCTTGCAGGGCAAACCGGTCCATTCGGATTCCTCGATTCTGATAATTTACCAAGGCTAAATAAAGAAGATTATGAAAAGTTCCTAGGGAGGTGCAAAAAGGAAGCAGAGCGCTCGCGCGAACCTTTCATTCTGCATTTCAAAGAGAAATATGGCGACTGCCATGAATTGCCGCCGTATTGGGTGCTTGTCAATACAATGGATTTTGGACAGATGCTCACCCTCTATAGAGGCTCCTCCGTTGAGATTAGAAGAAGCTTGGCAAACAAGCTCGGTTTAGCTGCGAAGGTTTTGGAGTCTTGGCTTGTTGCGTTGAACACAACTCGCAATATCTGCGCCCATCATGGCAGACTTTGGAATCGCGTTATGGGCAATAGGCCCATGATCCCCAAGGATGACATTCGTTGGCATGAGCCTTTTGACGTCTCGCCCGATCGCATCTTTTGCATGCTCACTATATTGAGTTATCTCTTGGAGCAAGTCGCGCCTCAGACTGGTTGGCGCAAAAGGTTGTTTCGGCTTTTCGATGAACATTCAGAAATCGATAAAAGAAAGATGGGCTTTGCAAAAGGATGGGAAGAGTGCCCCTTTTGGAAGCCGTGGCTAGAAATGTCGATCGATTAATAGTTCGTCGTTTTCCCGCGGCATCGTGGCTTCTTGATTCGAAGTTTGCTCGCTATCGGTTGTTGGGGTCTCTGCGGGAACGCTAACGACACTTTAGGGCGAAAAAAGTTATTAGAGGGCAAGGAGCTTCGCCCAGTGCCTCAATCCCCTAACGTCCTCCGCGGGCGATATGGCGCGGGTACCACTTCTGAAACCATGCGGTGAAGACGCCCATCAGCGCGGGAAGCACCGAATTGATGGCGCCAACAAAGCTGGCCGCGTCCGTCTGCATGATAAAGTACGTCCAAATGGGCGTGATCAGGTAAAGCACGCCCCACGCCGCGGTCAGGATGCGGTTTGTCCTCATGAAAATCGGGTTGCGCAGCGCCGCGTCGCCGTTGTAGCTGTTCTTGGAGTAGTGCGCGGTCAGCGGAATCTTCGCGAAGCACGTGGCCGTCCACATCGCCCCAAACAGGAAGTACGACGCGGGGATAATCAGAACGGGGGAGGCCCCTGTCAGCAGCGAGATGGAGCACGCCCCAACTGCCACAGCAGAAATCTGGTCGTACATGGTGGCCTTCGTGCGACGCATCAGAACAGGCAGCAGAATACATACCGCCATGCTAGTCAAGCTGCCCCAGAAGCTGTCGATGGCGGCCGCAACCCAGAAGACGATCCAGGGAATCAGAAGCAGCAGCATGTTGGTTTTGGACTCGCTTACGTTTTCGCCGCTGGAGCTTGCGACCTCGGCTTTGCCCGTGTTGCCGCCCGCACCCGAACCTGCGCCGGCGTTCGCGGCTCCGAAGTAATCGTCCCAGTGCATCATCAGATCGAAGTCGCCCTCAACCGAGTACAGGTGTTTCATCAGCGCTTCGTCGCCGGCGATCTCGCCGCTGGCAATCGAGCGCCAAACATCGAACGGCGTGTTGATCCGCGTAGTGAATTCCGTGGCGAACCCTTCGGCGGGCTCTTCCTCAACGCGGCTTCCGCTTGCCCCAAGGACAACGCGGTAAGTCTTTTCGATATCGGTGTAGTGCATGTCCAGCACAAGGTCGTGCCCTGGCCAGGCCTGCTTGCGATACAGTGCCGCCATTTGGCGGGTGAACACCAGGCTGGGGTCTTCCTTTTCGCCAGACTTGCCAATGCCCCAACTGGCGTCGGCCATTGCCTCGAAGATATCGCGCGGGAACAGGTCTTGGTCAAGCTTGCTGCGGGTTTCGCTGGAGATGCCGTCGCCGCTGCGGCTGCCGTGCGTGTCGCTCGAGCCAGCCGCAGCACCCGCGCCAACCGCGCCGGTCGGGAGGCCGCCCGCGAACTCCTCGCCGGCTTTCCTGACCCAAGAAAGGTACTCGTCGGTGCGCTCGAACAGCTCTTTCACACGGAAAAGCTCGCCCTGCCCGCAAAAGATGGTGGTGTAGCCGCCTTTGCCGCAAAGCCGGTCGAACAGATCGGTCACGCCGCTGTAGTTGCCCTTTGCGGTGTAGAAACCGCAGGTCGAAACCACTACCGTGCGCTTGCCGCTCATATCGTAGCGCGACGGGTGACCGCCGCTTTCCGTCTCGGCGCTCATGAAGGGAAGCGACATGGGAAGCTGGCGGTCGATCAGATTCTTCAGTGGGCCGGGCAGCCCGAAGTAGTACAAGGGGAAACTCCAAACAACCACGTCGGCCCACAGAATCTTTCGGATAACCAACTGCATGTCGTCGCGAATGCAACACGTTCCCGGCGTTTTGCTCCAGCATGAGAAGCAGCCCAAGCAGGGTTTGATATCAAGCGCGCCGACGTTCAGGGTTTCAATTACGGGTGCCTGCCCACGGGCGCTCTCTTCTTGCGTGGTGATTCCCTGCAAGAAAGCACTGGCCAAGCGCCACGTGTTGCTTCGTTCGCCCTTGGGGCTGCCGTTGATTGCCAGGATGTTCATTGGGCGCTCCTTAGTTCGGCGGCGCATTGCTCGGCTCAGTCGCCCTGTTGGGTGCGCGAAGCCTCACTTACGAGCTGAATGATATATCACTGGTGGAATATAGGAAGCGGAGGAAGAGTCAATGTTGGGTTTTGGATATCGGAAATATCCGGATGGGTATCGGGGTTTCAGTTGAGAGGGCGTATTTCGGCTGCCAGCTGCGGCTTACTGTTTAGATGATGACCTGGGTGGTTCCGTCGATGACGGTGAGGGGTCATTTTCGCTTGCGCGTTTCGCGGTTCTGCGGGATCTTGATGGCAGTTCTTCGCGGCGTGGCAAATGCGGCGCCAGCGTTCATCAGATCGATTTTTTTCGTTGCGACTTAGGAGATTCGCGCACTTGCGAGAAGATGGAGCGCTATGTTGCCGAGCGCTTTTCGAACCCCGCAATCATTTTGTTTGGCGATTTCAATGGCGCGTGCATTTCTGCTGTTTGGGTTGGTGACCCCTCGCCGGAACACGGGGTGTTCGCTGCTGCGCCGTTTGTAAGCACGGGAGTTTTCTATCCAGGTGACGAGGCTCTGGCGCCATTCCTTGACGCTCTCTCTTTCGACGGAATTCCGAAAGGCAACTTGCGTGCGTATTTCGACAGGGTTGCTCACAATATTCTTCTGTCGAAAATCGTCTCGTTGCTCGGCGGCTTCCCTGATTATTGGGGGGGGCAGCTCGTTTGGCGGAACTTGTCGCAAGGAGAGATTCGCTAAGCAAGGAACTGTGGGACGTTGGCAGATCGCTTCGTTCTGGAAAGAGCCTTGCGCGAGATGACCGAATTGCGCTTGAGGAGAAGCAGGTGCAGCTGAAACAACAAGATAAACTGGTCGTTCGGCAGATAAAACAACTTTGCAGCTGATCGCTCCGGATCTCGCAGCTTAAGTCGCGAGAACCAAGGGTATAGTGATCGGAGCTTGTTGTTCGATGCGGAATTGGGGCATTGATGAAGAAAGCTGTTCTTGCGCTGGCGTTGGTGGCCTCGCTGGGGTTGTTTGGTTGCGCTGGCGGTGATCATACGAGCGCTTCGGAAGATAATGGGATGATCGAGGTTTCGGTTGTCGATAAATCGTATGAGACTGAATGCGGGACCTCTTTTGGCGAGCGTAAGTCGGTTGAGGAATATCAATACGACGAGCAGGGGAAACTGGCTCTTACAGAGAGATCATCCGTTAATGAGGATGACGAATCGGAAGCCAATAGTCGTCAGTCGTTCGAATACGACGATGTCGGAAATGTGACGCAGGTGTCTTCTTCGATCCGCCATTATGACTGGAATGTAGGGGGCATCAAGACTTTCTTGTATGATGATTCCGGCAGGTGCGTTGAATGCTCTTACGAGGTTGTTTCTCAAGGCGTAGGAAAGCGTACGGCGACTTACGACTATTCCGATTCGGATCAGATAGTTTCGGGGGTTATCGTTGAGTATCCACGCGGTGCTGCCAATGGTGGAAGATCATCCAGCATGTCCTGGGAGTACCTTCCTGATGGCAAGATTGAAAGCACGATAGCGCGAACCACACCTTCTTCGGGGCTTGATTTCATATCGGGGCTGTCCGACGTGGATGCGGGCATTTATGTTTATCGCGACCACTACGGAACGCTCTCTACCTTGCGCTTTGACGATAAGGGGCGTCTGCTGAGCGTTGAATCTCAAACGGGTGAGAATCATAAAGAGATTCGCTACGAATACAAGACCATTGAGGTTGATGCCAGCACCTACAAGCCGACTGTCTTCAGCAACCCAACGGGAATCGATCCTATGTGGAAGCCTACGTTGAGCGACGAAGAGGTCGCGGCCATTATGGGCAAGAAGAAGTAAGGCGGCGCTAAATCGGCTCGATGCGCTCCGCGACTGAAATGCGCCTCGTGGCATCCACGCGCACCCAGCGCTCCCGCCATTCAACAGACTCAGCAGCTTTGAGGCTTTTCTTAAAGCGCGAAGCTGCTGGCGTTTCTGCGCCACTATGATTTGTGGCAGAAATCACAGACGATCGATCGGGGGCATCTGCATGCAAGACGAGGTGCGCGTTTCGGCTGACGGAGAAGCCGCCGTTAAGAAAAAGACCGGCGGATTCCTTCGCCAGGCCATGACGTACTACGGCGTTTCCATCGCGCAAACCTTCGTCGAGTTCGGCGTGTTCGCCCTTATACAGCTCCTTGGGCTGGCAACGGGCGTGGCCAACGGCATTGCCGTGGCATGCTCGGGATCGTTCAACTTCCTAATGAACCGCAATATCACCTTCAAGGCCTCAAGCAACTTCTGGCGCAGCGCCGTTCTATTTATTCTTCTGTATCTATGGAACTTCCTGTTTGGCACGTGGTTTATTTCCGCAACGGCATCTGCCTTCGGCTTGCCGCAGGCGGTGGGCAAGTTCATCACCATGGCAATGCAAGGCGTCTGGGGCTTCTGCCTGTGTAAATGGGTTATCTTCAAATAGATTGAAAGACTTGGCCTTAATTGGCGCGGCCGCGCTTGGAGCATTACGGGGGCAGCGATGCACGATCTGAACAAGGTTCTGTTTTACAAAACGTCGTTCGAAGTCCAACTGGTTGCGGGTGACGATTTGCTGTGGCCGATCATCTTCGAGATCAAAAACTGGATGACATCCAAATGGAACGGCCCCGTGTGCTACAGTGACGCCTCCTGTGACGGCCCGCAGTACGACGACGCTCTTAGCGATGCCTCGCCTGTGCTTACCACCGACAACCAGGATTGGTCGACGCTTAAGCGAAAAGGCCAGATCAGATCGACCGACGACGATGCCTCGGTGGTTATCGAATCGGCCACGTTCTACGACAGCCTTTTCGGCAACAAATGGGCCTGCGCCATCTCCGAGACCATAAAGGTTGAGGGCTGCGCCTTCCGCGAATGGCGCACGGAAATCGGCTTTACCTGGCTCGAGCGAGACCGCGGCACGTTGTCGCTGATTCTTTCCTACAGCGATCAGCCGGGCTTCTTGGGCCCGCTGCAGCCTGCTCCTTCCGAAACCATCCCGGGCATTGTTCTTAGGCTGTCGGACAACAACCGCATCCGTTGCTCGGTTTCGGGCAGGGGCAATTTCATGGAGCCCACCCGTCTGGAGGTCGGCGACTTCGTGAGCTTCTGGTCGTTCGTTTCCGACAGGAATCGCAACACCCCGGTTGTGTTCGTCAGCCCCGTAGTCGACGACGGCGCGGTGTCGCTTGTGGTTGACCCGCACGCTGTTTCTGCGGCTTTGGGTCCCTCGGCGGTGGTCTTCTTCAGCGAAAGCCCTGCCTTCATGGCCGAGATGAACGCCTGCCTGCCAAGAGCTGAGTTGCGCTGCACGAACGGCGCGGTTCGCGTGTACGAGCCCAAGAAGAGCCTTGCCGAGCACTGGAAGCATCGCTTTTTCTCGCCCGCTGCAATTGAGGAGCTGGGCGGCGCTGAGGCTTTGGTTCTGCTGCTAAGACGGGCGCTGGCTCAGGATGTTCACTTCTACGAAGACACGGTGCGGCTTGATGACGTGCACGATCTTGTCCGCCGCAGCACGTTCGAGAAGCGGCTGCGTCAACGTGCCGAGGATGCCCAGGGCGAAACGGATCAGGTTCGACTGGAGCTTGACGAGTTCTTGGATGATCACGAGCGAACGCTTAACGAGAGAGACCGCTTGGGCGAGGAGAACAAGAAGCTGCGTCAGCAACTGGATGCGGCGGAGTCGAAGGCGCGCAGCCTTCAGCAGGCGTTTGAGGGTTCGGGCATGGCCGAGGCGCCGGTTGCGGGCTTGCCGCTGTATCCCAAGTCGCGAAAAGACATCGTGAACATGTTCTTGGAGGCGTATCCAGGCAGGTTCGACCTGACGGAGCGCGCGTGGCGATCGCTGGACAATTGCGAGAGCAGTCCCGAAGTTCTGTGGAACGCGCTGTACTACCTGTGCACGCTTTTGTACTCGCTTTGGCGCAGCGGGTCGAGTGTCGACCTAGAGCGAAGCTTCGACGATTCTGCCAGTGGATTTGAGTACAAGCGCGGCGAGGGGCGCAACTCGCGTGCGGACAAGGCTGTGATGGCGTCTCGCTACGATGTGTACAACGGCCGCGAGATCTTTGCGGAGCCTCACATTAGCAGAGGAAATAGCCGAGGTAGGTCGAAGGAAGGCAGCATCAGGATTTATCTTGCCCTGGACGAGCCGTCGGGCATGATCATTCTTTCCAGCATCGGCGAGCATTTGGACAACCACTCCACGCGCAACTTCCATTAGGGCGTGCGGGCAGCGGGCGCGAGCGGGCTTGGATGAGACGACGGAATCGAACTGTTCTTGAGCTTCGACTTGCTCCAAGGTATATTCGTTATAGACAAGGCTGGTCGCCAACTCGGGGAATTGGACCCCGGCACGAGACGACCAGCCTTTCGTCTTTTCATTGACGTAAAACTTTGCTTCGGCGCGAGCGGGCTTGGATGCGTTTGGCGTTAGCTAGCGGTTGCGACGCCTTGCTGCGGCAACGCCGGTTGCGGCTGCTGCGGCAATTGCGCCGGCAGCACCCAGGGCGCCCGCCATCGCGCCGTTGTCGCCCGTTGCAGGTAGGGCAGTTTCGGCGGGCTTAACAACCGCAGCAGCCTTGGCAGGGGCGGGGTCTGCCGCAGGTTTTTCTTCTTCAGGCTGCGGGGCGGGGTCGGGCTTGCCTTCCGGCTCGGGCTTCACTTCCGGATCAGGTTTGACCTCGGGATCTGGCTTCACTTCCGGCTCGGGCTTGACTTCCGGATCGGGCTTAACTTCGGGATCGGTCGTGTCGGTGCCGATTAGATACACGTTGCTGCCAAAGACACAGCGGAGATAGTACTCGTGTCGCGTCACGAGAATGGTCCCCTCTCCGTTGTTGAAGTTGCTGAAGTCGGGGTCGGCAAATGCGCCAATGTGGGTCGTGTGGAACAAATTCAGGCTGTAGGAAATCAGGGGATCGGCGTCGCCGCCCGTAAAGACCAAAGTCGCCCTTTCGTGATTGTCGACGGAGGCCAGGCTGATCGAAACGTTTGTTTCTTTGGTGTCCTCGGTTTTGACAAGGGATTCAGTATCGGGATCGATCTTGAAGAGGTGGACGCTCTCGTTACGCCAAAGGGTGAAGCCCTCGGGCGCGTCGGGGAAGTCGTACACGAACGCTTCGTCTTGGATCAACGTGAACGTAGGAGGCAGTTCTAGGTCGTAGAAGTGGTTGACGACGGTGGTGTTGACTCTGATTTCGCCGCCGCCTGGGGTGGTTGCGCCGCGGGCGGCGGGTGCTGCTGCCGGTGCGGATGCGGTGGCGGATTCGCTTGCGAGTGCGACGGCTGCGGCCGGTTCGGCGGCGTTGAGGGCGGCCGTGGGTGCAGCTTCGCTGGCAACTGCGGGGTCGGAAGGCGATTCGGCTTTCACCGCGCTAGGTTCTGCGGCGTTAGGCGCTGCAACTGCGGTTTCTGCTGCGAGCTTGGTGACGCCGGGCTCAACCGAGCCTGCGATAGTCGCGACGGCGTTTTGTCCTGCGATGGGCTCGGGCGTTTCGCTTGCCAGCGCTACGCCGGGCAGAAGGAGCTGTCCCGCCACAAGGGCGCTTACCCCGAAGGTGGCGATTTTGGCGCCCGTACGACGCTTCGCGCCGCGGATGAGCGAGCTGGTCCGTTCGTTCTGGCTTTGCGGTGCAACATGCTGTCTGTGCATAAGGCGCTCCTTGTTCGTAGGTCGGTTTCCGTGGATCTACATCGCGCCCGCCCGATTCGCCGGGTTCGCGCATGCGAACTTTCATGCGAGCCAGGAGATAGCGGAAGCTAATTTTCCCATGCTGATATGTCGCAAACAATGGCCTGCTGTCCAATTCTTGGGGGGCTGCTGGGTTGGTTCGGGATGGGGCTGGTAATAGCTGGCGATTGTCCCGCTGTTTGGGACAGTTGGCTTGCTGACGATTTTGAGTTACCCTACAATTACCATATAATATCAAATTGTAGGGTAACCAAGATGGGAGGACGCCTTATGTCGGTGTTCGAGGAGGTGCTTGAGGAGGAGTTCGGAAGATCCGTTCGCCTTAGTGACCATATGCAAGCTGAGCTTGAGCTGCTGCCCAAGGGAAGTGTCCGTTCGCGAAAGATAAAAGGTCGCGAGTACTATTATCTGAATTATCGCGAGGGCGATAAAGTGAAGTCTGACTATGTCCCCGCATCTGACATTGATGATGTTCGTCGGAAAATTGAACGTCGGAAAGAGTTGAAGGCTGCTTTAAAAGAGCAAGAACGCACGCGCCAGCAGATCGAGCGAGCTTTGGGGAGGGTCCCCGATGTTGTCTGAACAGCAGCATGCGTTTGCCCGCGTTCTTGATCTTATTGAAGAGGTTGGCTGTATGTCTTTTGTTGTTCTGATTGGCTCGTGGGCGGAGTATGTATACAAAGAAGCTGGGATTTTGCCCGGCTTTGACCCTAATATCAGGACACTGGATGTCGACTTTCTTATACGTGATTTGAGGCGCCCTGTTCCAGCTGCGAGTTTGGCGGTGCTTGCAAAAGAGAAAGGCTTCTTTGTTGAGTCGGATCGTCTGAATGGGTCGACGAAGATCCTTGACGCGTCGGGTCTTGAAGTCGAGTTTCTAATTCGAAAAATGGGCGCTGGCGCGGAGGTCGCGCTTAAAACGAATGTCGGGGTGACTGCGCAAACGCTTCGGCATTTGGAAATTCTCTCGACGAATCTTCTTGAGACAATTTGTTTGGGGCATGTGCTTCGGGTTCCTGCGCCTGAGGCATACGTGATTTACAAGATGGTGATAAACGACGAAAGAGGCCCGAAGGCCGAGAAGGACGCAGTGGCCGTTATGGCCTTAGCTTCTTATCTTGTCGAAGAAAAAGCGATTGCTATATTCGAATCACTTACCAAAAAGGAACAGTTGCGCGTCAGGGCCTTTATCGCGAAGTATGGCATCGAGAATCAGTAGGCTAGGCTCGCGATGCACGGAGCAGACATGAGGTTTAATGCGTGGGCTTGCTCTGGGTTAGATCAGCGAAATCAGTAGTTCGTGGATGCGAGTGTCGGCGTCCAACTCGGGGTGGAACGCGACGCCGATTTGGTTTCCGCTGCGTACGGCAACGATGCGGCCGTCAACCTGGGCAAGGACCTGCGCATCGCCGCGGGCTTCTTTGATGAACGGCGCACGGATGAACGTCATGGGGATGTCCGCCGGCTCCGTTTCGCCGGGCAAACCCGCGCAGGGTGCAGTGGTGCGGAAGCTGCCAAGCTGCCTGCCGTAAGCGTTGCGCTGAACGGTGACGGGCAAGGTTCCGAATGCGCCGGCTGCGGTTGAGCCCGCGGCGACGGGGCCGTTGGGATCGCCCGCTGCGGGGACGCCTTCCTCCACGGTTTCGGCCAGCAGGATAAGACCCGCGCAGGTGCCAAGCGCAGGCATGCCTTCGGCAATGCGCTGACGCAGGGGTTCGAGCATTCCCAGTTCGCGGAGCATTTTCGCCTGAGCGGTGCTTTCGCCGCCGGGAAGCACTAGCGCGTCGAAGAGCTTTTGCAAATCGGCCGCCTGGCGAAGCTCGATGCACTCGCAGCCAAGCTTGCGCAGCATGCGCTCGTGCTCGATAAATGCTCCCTGAACAGCCAAAACGGCGATAGTCTTCATAAGGCTCCCTTTTTCGAATAAGAAGGGAAGGCCGTGAACGCGGCCTTCCCGGTGATGCGTTTGTGTGCAGACTCGCTTTGCTGGGCAGCGTGGTGCGCCCCCCCCCGCGATCGCCTGCGGGTTTGACTAGCCGGCGGCGCGGTTACTTGCCGCGCTCGGCCATGAGCAGGGCAATCTCGCTCTCGTTGATGCCGACCATGGCCTCACCCAGATCTTCGGACAGCTCGGCGATTAGCTTGGCGTCGGTGTAGTTGGCGACGGCCTTGACGATTGCCTGCGCGCGCTTGGCTGGGTTGCCGCTCTTGAAAATGCCGCTGCCGACGAATACGCCCTCGGCGCCCAGCTGCATCATGAGCGCTGCGTCGGCGGGGGTGGCCACGCCGCCGGCTGCGAAGTTCACTACGGGCAAGCTGCCGTTCTCGTGTACGTACTTCACCAGTTCAACGGGAACCTGCAGCTGCTTGGCCGCTTCGAACAGCTCGTCCTCGCGCAGATTCTGGATACGGCGGATCTCGCGGTTCATCATGCGCATGTGGCGCACGGCTTGAACGACGTCGCCGGTGCCGGGCTCGCCCTTGGTGCGGATCATGGTTGCGCCCTCGGCGATGCGGCGAAGGGCCTCGCCCAGATCGCGGGCGCCGCAGACGAACGGAACGCTGAACTGGGTCTTGTCGATGTGGTACGTGTCATCAGCAGGAGACAGGACCTCGGATTCGTCGATGTAGTCGATGTCGATGGCCTGCAGGATCTGAGCCTCGACGAAGTGGCCGATGCGGCACTTGGCCATGACGGGGATGCTGACAGCCTCCTGAATTCCCTTGATCATCTTGGGGTCGCTCATGCGAGAGACGCCACCTGCGGCGCGGATGTCGGCGGGGATGCGCTCGAGCGCCATAACGGCGCAGGCGCCGGCTTCTTCGGCGATATGAGCCTGCTCTGGAGTGGTGACGTCCATAATGACGCCGCCCTTCAGCATCTGGGCAAGCTGGCGGTTGAGTGCCACGCGCTCGGCAGCGGTCTGTTCTTCGGTCATATCGGTTCCTTCCGGTCCGTTGGGTTTCTGTTGTGCAATGGATGGAAGATTAGTCGCAATCTGGTTGTATAGATATAGTCAGAATCGACTAAATTAGTAAGATCAGAATGAGCTTTAGTCTGGCTTGTTAGCTAAGACTGGATTGGGATTTGCTGGGCCTGCGTTGGGAGGGGCAGATGTTTTCGTATGACATGGCGAAGCGGGGTGGTGAAACCCTGTATGAATATTTGTATCGCTGCATCCGTCATGACATCGCGCATGGAGTTGTTCCCGCAGGTCAGAAGCTGCCTTCGAAACGTGCCCTTGCGGGTCATTTGGGTGTGAGCCTGGTAACCGTTGAGGCGGCGTATCGTCAGCTTGTTGCTGAAGGTTATGTGGCGTCACGCGAGCGCAGTGGCTATTTCGTTTGCGAGTTGGCGCCCGCAGAAAAAATCGGTTTGCTTTCCGATGGATTGCCATCAAGCTTGCGTGCGAGTGATGATGGATTGCCGTCAGACGTTCGGGCGGCTGCTGATGGGTTGGCGTTGGATTCGCAGGCGGCTGCAGGTAGGTCGCTGTCAAATTCTGGGTCAGCCCTTGATGGCGCGGAGTTCGACTCTCCGATCCAATTCGACTTCACGCGCGGCGATGCCGCTACGAAGATCTTCCCGTATTCCGCTTGGGCGAAGACGATCCGCCGCGTACTTTCCGATAGCACGCCCGAATCGCTGGCGCAGGCTTCCACTGCCGCGGGTTCGCCGCAGCTTCGTCGCGCAGTCGCCAACTATCTGCGCGAGTATCGCGGCATGAGCGTTTCTCCTGATCAGATCATTATCGGAGCAGGATCGCAAGCGTTGTATCAGTTGGTGGTTCAGCTTCTTGGCTGTCAGGAAACTTACGCCATCGAAACACCGGGCTACCCGCTTCTTGCCAAAATGTATGCAGCGCTTAATGCAAAGTCTTGCTTGATCCCCGTTGATGAGCAGGGTGCAAATGTTGGGGCGCTGGCAGAATCCAACGCGGATGTTCTGCACGTTATGCCGTCACATCAGTTTCCAACCGGCGTGATAATGTCTGCGGCTCGCCGTCGCGAGCTTCTTAATTGGACGCGCGAAGCGTCTGGGCGCTTCATTATTGAAGACGACTACGACTCGGAGTTCCGCATGCGCGGCCGTCCTGTCTCCACGCTGTTCGGTATCGATGCCGCCGGCAAGGTTTTGTATCTTAATTCGTTCGCAAAGAGCCTTGGAGATGCATTTCGCATTGCCTATCTGGTTCTTCCCGCTGCATTGGCGGAGCGTTTCAATGCCGATTTAGGATTCTATTCAAACACGGTAAGCCCGCTTGACCAGCTAGCACTGGCAAGATTTATCGAAGAGGGTCATTACGAACGGCATGTCAATCGGTTGCGCACCCATGCGCGTCGCTCGCAAGATGCTTTGGTTGAAGTGCTGCGAAAGGGCCCTTTGGCTGAACGCTTGCGCTTTGAGGGCTTGGGTGGCGGCCTGCATTTCGTTATGGCTCTAGAGGATGGGCGGACCGAGGGCGAGTTGGCTGATCTGGCACGGAAATCGGGGGTGGGCCTTTCCCCAATGGAATCGTTCATGATGGGTGGGGCTGCCGCGGGCCTGTCTAAGCCGTCGGTTTCTGGCAACGGAATGCCGCGTTTCGTCTTGCGATACGACGGCTCGGACGAGTCCACCGCGGAGAAAGCGGCTCACGCGCTGGAATCTGTTTGGTCTTAGGTTCCGCTCCTTTTCAACCTAACTGCGAAGCGGGGTTCACAGTTAGGTTGATGCAGTTTTTCGCCGCTTTCAATTAATAACAGATACCATCCGCGGAACTGTGTTTCTAAAATCGTTTCGCTAGATTGATTGGAAGTCGGTTCGACAATGAGCATGTTCAGCGAGTATTCCGCCACCGAGGTCAAGAACGACCTGTTGGCTGGCGTTGTTTCGTCTTTTTCGGTGATCCCCGAGGTAGTGGGATTTTGCCTGTTGGCAGGCGTGAGCCCCACATTGGGTCTGTGGACCTCCATCGCGTTTTTGATCCTGGGGTCGTTTTTGGGCGGTCGTCCGGCCATGGTTTCGGCGGGCGCGGGTTCAATGGCGCTCGTGGTCATGACGCTCATTGCCGACTACGGAACCGAGTATCTGTTCGCTGCTGTTCTTTTGGCGGGTGTCGTCCAGCTGCTGTTGGGCTTCATTCACGCCGACAAGCTCATTCGCTTCGTGCCGGCAACTGTGATGCTGGGGTTTGTTGACGCGCTGGCAATCGTCATCTTCTCGGCGCAAATCTCATCGCTTGAAGGTGGGTCGCTGTTGATGCTCGGCTTCGTCGTTTTGGCCATGGCGATCGTCTACCTGTTCCCGAAGCTGACCGACAAAGTTCCCTCGACTTTGGTGGCGCTGCTGGCGGTGACGGCGCTTAGCCTGCTGACCGGTGGAACGACCACGTCGGTTGGCGCGATGGCGCAGATTTCGGCCGGCTTGCCAAACTTCTGGGTGCCGACGATTTTGGCCGACCCGCAAACGTGGGTGATCGTGATGCCGTACGCGGTTTCGCTGGCGTTCGTCGGCTTGCTTGAAACCATGCTGACCGAGCAGGTGGTCGACGAGATGACGGGCACGTTCAGCAATGCGAATCGCGAGCTGAAAAGTCAGGGCGTGGCGAACGTGGCCAGCAGCTTTTTGGGCGCCATGCCCGGTTGTGCGATGATCGGCCAGGCCATGGTCAACGTGAATTCCGGCGGTCGAGGCAGGCTGAGTACGCTGTGCGCTGGTGTTTTGCTGTGCGCCATGGTGGTGCTTGGCGGCGAGCTTCTGAACTACGTGCCGCTAGCTGCACTGGTGGGTGTCATGATCACGGTGGCGATTTCAACCTTCGACTGGAAGCAGACGCGCCGCGTTCTTGTTGACGGCTTCAGCAATCCTAGCAAGACGATCGAGTTGATTACGACGTTGGTTACGATCGGCGTGGTGGTTTCGACCAAGAACCTGGCGTTTGGCGCTGGTGCGGGCATGACTGTTAACTACGGCGCCCGGGCGATCCTTGGCGAGTTCTCGTCCCGTAAGGCGTTCCGCAAATTGTTGCATCGCTAGCCTAATTAGCTTCAATAACGACAGTAGCCGCTCCTAAAGCGGCTGCTAGCACTAAAGGCCGTGGAGGGCGTGACCAAACGTTCCACGTCTGCTTTGTATTGTACCATGTGGCAGTTTGGGCTATCAGTTCCGCAATATCGTCCCCTTGCCAAATTCTGTTGAAGAAGGTTTAGCCAGAAGTAAAAACGCCCCTGGTGAGGGGCGTTTTTACTAGCGGATGGAGCTGGGAGGAGGCGCCACCTTGTTCGAAGAGGCAAGACCCGGGGAGGGTTGGCGTTTGCCTCAAGAGAAGCTATTTGGTTAAGGGACTTAAACGATTCCGGCCAGTGCGCCAGAGAGCGGGTAGCCAACTGCGATGCCAACCAAGAACAGGATGGGCAGCATAATGGCGGCAACCTTGGTGAATTGAGCGGGAGTGACCATCTCTTGCGTCATCGCGATAGCCGTGATGGGCGAAGCCGCCGGCGTCACGATTGCGAACATCGTCATGAACATAAGCAGCAGGATGGTGGAGTTGGGATCCATGCCAACCGTCACGCAGTAGTTGGTGAGAACGGGCATAACGGCAATGCAGATCATGACGTTGTTGGCGAAGTTGGTGAGCAGTACCGCCAGGGCTAGCGCGACGATGATGAAGACGTAGGGGTTCAGGCCCGAGAACACCTTGAACAGCATGGCCAGGGATGCGCCAATACCAGCGTCGGCGCTGTTGAAGAACGTCGACAGACCCATGATGTAGCCGATCATGATTGCCTGGCCGAAGTTGCACATGTGGTAGAGCTCTTCAAGGTCGCACAGGGGCGAGCCGTCTTCGGCCTTCATAAGGGCGCCAACGCAGCCGCCCAGGATGCAGAGGCCAACGACCGTGATCTTGTTCAGGATGGCGGTGACGATGCCAAGTGGCAGGGCGGTCATGGCGCAGATAGCGAAGAAGCCGAAGAACAGAAGCAGTGCAGATTTCTGGTCCTTGGTGATTTTCTCGTCGCTGCACTCGGGGCAGAACTCCTTGAGCGGCCTTGCATCAGCGCGGATGATGAAGCGTGCCACTAGCACGAAGACGACGCTCATGAGCAAGCTCATGAAGATCATGAAGACCATGTAACCCGTTTGGTTCAGGTGGATGTTGGGGAACATGGTGTAGTACGCCTGCAGGATGGTGAAACCAGTTCCGCGGAACGGGAAGATAACCTGCGAGGTGCCTGCGCAGAAGGCGCAGCCAATGTACATGACGACGGCCAGCTTGTCATTCAGCTTGACGCCGCATTCCTTCAGCATAGACGTGATGAAGGAGCAGATGATGATGACCATGATGATGGGGTTGAGGATTCCGCCGACCATCGAGATGAGCATCAGGACCCACATGGTGAACCAAGGCTTGCCCTGCATAAGCTTATTGCCGAGCATTTTGTTAACCAGCCAAACGAACGCGCCGTTCTTCATAGCGACGCCAACGGTGCCGAAGCACAGAAGCAGCAGCACGAAGGGTAGCGAGCCGAAGACGGCCGCCATCATCTTCATGAAGCCGACGGTCATGCCCAAACCGACGATGGCGATCAGGCTGGGCCAAAGCATTCCAATGGTGAGCCATCCCCAGATGGCGCCAAGGAAACTGCCAAGAATGCCCATGCCGTATGGGGTGAGTGCGGCGAAGGGCGGAAGGTAAGCAAATCCGAAGCTTAATGCCACGACTATGACGTAGTGGATCGGATTCACCGCCTTTTGTGCTGCTTGTTGAGCCATATGAGCCTCCTTTTGCTAGCGGCCTGCTTTAATTCCCCTAGACGTGCGTAAAAAACGTACATAAAGCATGACCAATTTTGGAATTAGGACCGCAAATTGCGGACAATGTCGTGATAATAGCACGTCAATCAACTCATAGTCATAAATAATGATAATATCAGGAATATTGATCGTGCGTAATAAACGAACGTACAGTTGAAATTGAGACTAAGCAGTGCGGCGGAATGCTTCATAATCACTGTTGAGCTTTCGCTTAGACACAAAGGGGCACTAGTGAAAATTTCCATTCAGCAGCTTCGCTATATTCTTAAAATCGCAGAGACCGGGTCGCTTGCCGAGGCGGCTCGTCAGCTTTCGACTTCCAAGGGAACTCTTTCTCAGGCCCTTGCGCAAATTGAAAAGAGAATGGGTTTTGCCGTTTTTGAGGGAAGCCGCAAGGGGATGAATCCGACGGAGCTTGGTTCCCAGCTGCTTGATTCCGCTCGTCGTGTTATTCGTGAAATGGACGAGCTCGAGCGTCGTTTCGGGACTCTTGGCAACGGTGCGGGTGTGACTCCAAAACTTGTGGTTTCGATGGCCCCTTTGGGTTTCGCTCTTGCCGCGCTTGAAGAGACTGCGGCAGAGGATGTTGCCAAGTCCGCGTCGGTGTACGCCGGGATATCCCATGCTTCTCAGATAATGCGCGACGTCCACGATGGAAAAGTCGACATGGGCATAGTTCATATCTCTCATGGAAACGGCGAGGCGATGATGGATATGGTCGAGGCCGAGAACCTCGAGTTCCACAAGCTATTCGATGCACCTTTTGTTGCCTATGTTTCCTCGAGCCATCCATTGGCAAAGAGGCAATCCGTGTCGTATGGCGAATTGGGCTTGTATCCCACTTTTGGCCTAGAACAGTATCTATATCTTGGGTTGCCAAGTTCGAACAGTATTTTGGTTACGGGTAGCGATGAGGACCATGCAGGTTTGTATGAGGAGTTTTTTGCTCCGGCTCGTGGACTGCTCGGCAACTTCGTGAAAATCGACGGCTGTCTGATGTACTGCGATCTATCTAATGGTCGCATGGCGCTTGGCGATTTGTTCAAAATGCCGTTGGCGATTCCCGTTGAGACCGACGAACGTATGCACCTGGGATTCATCGTTCGTAAAGGCCACCAGCTTCGACCGATTGAGCAAGCTTATATCGAGCACCTCAAATCGTTCGCCCCTGCGCTTTAGCTCGCTGAAGCCCTGCTACCAGTCGACCTGGTCATTCTGCCGCTAAGGGGTGTCGGCTTCGTGCAGAGGCGAAAACCTTTGTCGGGTGTATTAAACCTTGTGCTTCTGTGTTGTAGCATGTGCCCGTGAAAGTGAGCGTCCGCACGATTGCGGGCGCGTTTTGCTCATGCGAGTACGCTACTGAGTTGATTGGAGGAGCGGTGTCTGCGTTGCGGGTGAGGGTTTGCCTTGCATTGTTGGTGATTGCGGGTTTCGCCCTTGGTTGCTCGGAGTTCGTCGTTATCGGAATTCAGCCCGAATTGGCAGAAGCGTTCGGCGTTTCGCTGTCGCAAACGGGCGATTTCATGGGTTTCTTCGCGGTGGCATATGCTGTTGCTACTCCCATTCTTGCCCTGGTCACGGGCCGGTTCAAGCGCTTCACCCTGCTGATTGTCTACAGTGCGGTGCTGATCATTGGCAACATGCTGGCGGTTATGGCCACCTCGTTTTCGACCATGCTTTTGGCTCGCGTTCTCATTGGCTTGGTTTCCGGCGCCTTGCTTGCCGTTGAGGTTACCTTCATTCCCGAGTTCCTTGATTCGAAGCGCGTGCCCATCGCCATTTCGATCGTTTACGCGGCGTTCTCGTTCGCCATGGTGCTTTCCACGTCGCTGGGCAAGCTGGCCGCAGAGGTTCTGTCTTGGCATGTGGCGCTGGTTGCCGTACTGGCGATCTCGGTTGTTGCCAGTGTTGCGATGCTCCTGGTTCTGCCGCGCTCGGGCAAAACCGACGAGCCTGCAACAGCTCGCGAGCAGCTTCCGTATCTGCACGACTCGCGCGTTATTGCCGGCATGTGCGTTTTCATTTTCGGTGTTGGATCGGTGTATGTTTTCTACGGCTATGTCACGCCTTACCTGCAGGGCGTTTTGGGCGTTTCGCCTATTGGGACCAGCGCGGTGCTGATGGGCTACGGCGCGATGTGCATGGTGTCGAACCTGCTGTCGGGCTGGGTTGCAAGCCGTTTTGGCATGAAGGCGCTGATCGTGTCTTTCCTGATTCAGGCGGGTTTGCTATTTGCGCTGTTTATGGCGGGTGGGGCTACGACCCCGGGCATCGTCATCACGTTGCTTATCGGCCTGTCGATGTACGTTGTTTCCACCCCGTGCCTGACGATGTTCATGGACGTTGCCCGCCACGAGCATCCCAAAGCCCTGACGCTTGCGGCTTCCACCGAGCCGATGGCGTTCAACGTGGGGATTGCGTTTGGCACGGCGATGGGCGGTGCTGTGGTTAACGGCCCGGGAATCCAGTGCGCGGGTCTGTTTGGCGCGTTGTTCTCGCTGATTGCCTGCGGAATCGTTGTAGTAACCGTGCGCGCTTCCCAAAGGAAGCGGAAAGCGGCGTAGCGTTTGTCGGCTTGGCACCGCCGGGCGCGGGTTCTTGGGGAAACGAATGCGATTCGAAACAGGCACGTGTCCCAAGAACGGAATCTGATGAGAAATCAAGAGGGCGACCCATTGGGTCGCCCTCGTTTCATGTGCGCGATCGTGCGCTCTGTTTACTAAGCCGTCTGGCGGCGGAGCGCCGTTTGCTTGCGGTTGGCGCTGCGCTCCGGTTGTCTACTCTTCGCCCGCGCCTTTCAGCATGGTCTCGACTTTGTCGTGGACTTCCTTCAGACCGGCTTCGTCGATGGTCCACTGGTGGGTGATGGTGCCGCACGGCATTTCGAACCCGCATTTCTCCAGGTACTCGGCCACTTCCTTGGGACCCGACGGCGCCCAGCCGTACGAGCCGAACGGGATGCCGATGCGGTTCTTCGGCGACAGTCCCTTCATATAGCAAAGGAACGCGGCGACGGTGGGCATCATGGACGAGTTCAGCGTAGGCGAACCAACGGCGATGTACTTGGCGGAAAGCACTTCGGTCATGATGTCGGAGATGTGGTTGACCTTCAGGTCGAGCAGCCTGACGGCAATGCCGTTCTCGACGAACGTTTCGGCGATTTGCTTGGCCATTTTCTCGGTGGTGTGCCACATGCTGTCATAGACGACCAGCGCGTACTCGTCGGTTTCGTTAGCGGACCACTTCTTGTAAGCGGCGATGATCTCGGGCACGTGTGAGCGCCAAATGATGCCGTGAGCAGGCGCGATGATATCGATATCAAGGCCGGCGACTGCCTCGAGTGCCTTCTGGACTTGGCGCGAGTAGGGAAGCACGATGTTGGCGTAGTACTTCTTTGCCTGCTCCATAACCTCGCACAGATCGACTTCGTCGTCGAAATGCATGCTGGACGCGAAGTGCTGACCGAATGCGTCGTTGCTGAACAGGATCTTCTCTTCGGCGCAGTACGTGACCATGTTGTCGGGCCAGTGAACCATGGGCGTGTGCACGAACGTCAGGGTGCGCTTGCCGATGTTCAAGGTTTCACCCGACTTTACGGGCAGGTAATCGAAATCGTTGCCGTAGTGAGCCTGCAGGCCGGCAAGCCCCTTGGGGGCGCTGGTGACCAGCTTTGCATTAGGGCAGCGGCTCATGACAACGGGGATGGAACCGGAATGGTCCATCTCGACGTGGTTGGACACCAGGTATTCGATTTTCGCAGGATCGACGATTTGCGAGATGCGATCGAGCAGGTCGTCCGCGAAGGGACGCTTGCAAGTGTCGATGAGCGTGACATGCTCGTCGACGATGAGGTAGGCGTTGTACGTGGAGCCCCAGTCGGTGGTGTAGCCGTGGAAGTTGCGCTCGTTCCAATCGACGCCGCCAACCCAATAGATGCCCGGCTTGACTTCAACTGCATTCAGCATGATTGCCCCTTTCTTCTAATGACTCGAATATAGCAGCTTTACTAATGGGAATCAATATCAATAAGAAGAGTGAGCAATCGTTGTCATAGGGATGTTGGATTGCTGTTGGATTGGTGCTGGATTGGGGCAACGCAGCTGGGGCGTTGTCGCTTCGCTCAAACATCCCACCGCTGCCTCGCTGCCTATGCGAATTTCATCAGCTCGTCGATGTATTCCTTCAAGACGCCGTCGATGGGCGTCCCTTTCTTTACCAGATAGCCCAAGCTCATGTCCGTATCGCTCTCGTAGGGGATGGCAACCGTGCCCTCGGTCGACAACGCCTTGCCGGTCAGGTTGCACCAAACGGCGTATCCGTCGGTTTCGGCGATGCTCTCGGTCAGCTCGCGCAGCGAGGCGAACAGCGTGTCGTTGACCTTCTGCCTGTCGCCCGCAAGGAACGCTTTTCGCATGTCGGTTGCATGCAGCGAGTTCATATAGAAGTACTGTTCGTAATAGAACATGGGGTACTGAACCAGGTCGGACGGATTGAGCTTCTTGCGGCTAGCAAGCGGATGATGCCTGCTGACATACGCGTACATCTTCGCTTTGAAGAGCTCGTGATATTCAAGCTCGCCGCTTTCCAGATACTTGCGCAAGGCGCCCTCGTTGCCTTCGGAAAGAAGCAGAAGGCCG
This sequence comes from uncultured Eggerthellaceae bacterium, assembly GCA_934668515.1. Classification (GTDB taxonomy): domain Bacteria; phylum Actinomycetota; class Coriobacteriia; order Coriobacteriales; family Eggerthellaceae; genus UMGS1502. Next base: position 15,850 of record CAKUNS010000016.1, on the reverse strand, counting down.
ATATCACGCATGCCGTTGTTGATGTCGTAAGCCATCTTGGGGGTTTGAACGACCTCGATATTGAAATCGATGCCCGCGTGAGCATGAGCCTCGGCCACGCTCATCAGGGCGTTCACACCAAAGCCGAAGGGCAACATGGAAACATGCAAGTGCGACGAGGCTGTGCCGTGGTTGCAGAACTCGCGCTCGAACGCGTCCATCTCGGCGACAACGCGCTCGGCCGCATTCATGACCTTGGTGCCGCGTTCGGTGACGGAAACGCCTCGCTTGCCACGATCGAGAACGCTGAATCCCAGCTCATCTTCAACTTGGCTCAGTGCTTCGTACAAGGTGCTCTTCGAAATTCCCAGGCTCTTGGCAGCAGCGTTGATGGAACCCCGCTCTGCCGTTTCCAGCAAATAGCGAAGCTGCTGAACAGTTATCTTCACGTGATTCTCCCTACGTGTTCGACTCTACCGAACATGATATGCCGATATGTTCGGTTCTGCCATAGTGATATCCGATCGCGACCTCGCTCACAGGTTATATCCAGCGTGGTATAGTGCGAAATGTGTTCGGAATACCCATCTACAGCATAGTATTGTGTTCGATAAAGCCGAACACACAAGGCGATGCGGAAGAGAGACGCAATCGCCAAGGGAGTGTAAACGCGAGCCAAATGCATCTTTCGAAAGCTATGCACGGTTCGTCAAAGAAGAGGCAAGAAATCGACGCGGACTTTTGAGGAGGGAAGACGGTCGGTTCGCAATCGCGGTTGGCGTACGGGAGGTGCGCGGCCGTAATTTCAACTCTTTCGGAAAGGGGAGGGTATGGAAACGAAAAAACGCGTTTCTGTCATCCATTACATCGTAGTTCTAGCGTTCTGCTTCTTGTTCCAGTTCGTTCCCGGTCCGCTGGGCATTTCTCAGCAGGGCATGTGCCTGCTTGGCTGCTTCATCGGCGCCATCTACGGCTGGATCACCATCGACATGTTGTGGCCTAGCCTTGTCGCACTTGTCTCCGCTGGCTTCACGTTCGGCATGACCCAGGTCATGGCCGCCACGTTCGGCTCCGCCACTGTTCTCACGCTTGTTCTTTGCATGGGCTCCATCGGCATCGCAATGAAGAACGGTGCCTTCAACTGGTTGGTAAGTTTGCTGCTTAACAACAAGTTCATGCAAGGAAAGCCTTGGCTGACCATCTGGATCATCCTGGTTCTTGCTTTCCCGTTCGGCCCGTTCAACCCGATCATCATGATGATCATCTTCGGCGCTTTCATCACCTCCATGCTTGAGTCTTGCCATGTGAAGAAGAACTCGAAGCTGGCCATCTTCCTGTATCTTGGTTGCGCACTCAGCCTGATGAACGGCCAGATCCTCTTCCCGTTCTTCGGCACCGGCCTGGTCTTCTTCCAGAGCTACAACGCCATGTTCCCGAACATCCCGATCGACATGGTTCCCTACCTTGGCTTCATGATCACCATGGGCATCCTGATCGCCACTGTGTACATGCTGGTCATGCGCTACATCTTCAGGGTTGACGCCGAGCCTTTGACCGAGTACTGCAAAGAGTGCGAGATGACCAAGTGCACGCGTGACCAGAAGGTCGCCCTGCTCCTGTTCGTCGGCCTCATCATCCTGAACCTTCTGGGTTCGCTGCCGCTGGGCGCAATTTCCGTCTTCGTTTCCAAGTTCGGCATCGCTGGTTACTGCATGATCCTCTGCATCGTCGCCGGTCTTCTCCCCGACGCCGAGGGCAAGCCTCTGGCCAACCTGGAAGAGCTCTTCCATATGGCTAACTGGGGTCAGGTTTGCATGGTCGCCGTCGTCATGCTGATGGCAACCTACATGAGCAGCAAGGACCTGGGCATCACCGCCGCAATGGCAACTGTGTTCAAGTCGCTCATGGGTCTGTCTCCTTGGGTCTTCATCATCGTCTCGCTGGTTCTGGCAGTTGTCCTTACCAACGTCGCGAACAACATGATCATAGCCGTTATGGTCATGCCCTTCCTGGTCAACTACGCTCAGGCCGTTGGCATCAACACCACGATGTGCATCGTCCTTCTGTGGATCCTCGTTCAGCTCGCTCTTGCAACGCCCGCCGCTTCGCCGGTTACCGCGGTTGCCATGACGCAGGAATTGGCTGACGCAAGCGAGATGAGCAAGACCGCTCTGAAGATCCTGCCCATCATGCTGGTCATCGAGATGGTCATCGCCATCCCCATCTCCCAGATCTTCTTCCCGATGTAAGTCGATTGCATCAACTGCACGTCATTCGGGTTGCGCGGCCCGCAGGTTTGAAAGCGAAAGCCGTGGTCGCGTAACCTGGCAGTTGCCTTCTAGCAAGCGCAGCTGCCGAACACCCATTAGGTCTTAAGCGAATCGGACATAGAAAAGAGGTTTCGAAATGTTAAGGTCACGCGGTCTTACTGACAAACTGCTCGTGCTTGGCGTGGACGGAATGGATCCCCGCTGGGCAAAGCGCATGGTCGACGAGGGCAAGATGCCCCACCTGAAGGAGCTCATGGAGCGCGGCGCTTGCCGTGACGACCTGATGCTTCTGGGCGCCAACCCCACCATCACCCCGCCGATGTGGGCAACGCTGGGCACGGGTGCTTACCCCATGACGCACGGCATCATCGACTACAACGTCTCCGCTAAGGACGACAAGGACATCACCTTGGGCGCATTCAGCTCGCGCTTCATGACCGCCGAGCCGCTGTGGAACATCACGGCAGAGTCCGGCAAGAAGACGCTTGTCATGCACTGGCCCGGCGGCTCCTTCCCTCCGACCAGCGATTCCCCGAACCTGTTCACTGTTGACGGCTCTTCCCCTGGAGCAACCTGCGCTTACTCCAACGTGCGCGACATGGACACCATCTTCGTCGCCAGCACCAAGGCCGAGACCCCCTCGTGCGCATTCATGTCGGTTGTCACGTCCGAGGTTGAAGGCGACGAGAAACTTGCCCCGCATGTTCTGACCACCCTTGACGGTCGTCCGCTGTGCTCTCGCGGCAAGACGCCCGAGGCCAAGGAGCGCATGAAGAAGTACCTGCAGGCCTACAAGGAGTTCATCGGCGTTCCCGGCTACACGCCCGATCACAGCTTCGTCAACGACAACATCGTCTTTGACGAGGAGAAGGGCATCATGTGGAGCACCGCCGACTTCCCGACCGGCTGCTCGATCTCGCCTGTTTCCGAGCCCGAGGGCTGGGACATCGAGGTTCCCGAAGGCGCCAAGGAATTCATCATCCTTACGATGCACGGCCGCGTCACTCGCAACGCCCTTATCCTGAAGAACGCCGAGGGCGTGTACGATCACGTTGCGATTTACAAGAACAAGCAGGCCACCGAGCCCGTCACCGTTCTTGAGAACGATGTCTTCACCGGCGTCATCGACTACATCCCCACCAAGGATGGCGGCGAAGAGATGATCTTCCGCAACATGCGCCTTCTGAAGATCGCCGAGGACGGCTCCTATGTTCGCATTTGGGCCTCCCGTGGCTCCAGCTGCGAAGAGGACACCGTGTTCTTCCCGAAGAGCCTGCTGAAGGAGTCCATCGAGGCTGCCGGCCCGCTGGTTCCGACCAGCCAGATGTCCGGCCTGGACAAGGACCTCATCATGAAGTGCAACCTCCCGCAGTGGGAGCTCTCCGCCGAGTGGCAGAGCAAGTTCATGCACTACATGATCGAGAAGCACGGCGTTGAGGTCATCTTCAGCCACTTCCACAACTGCGACCTGCAGGGTCACTGCTACATGAAGTACATGAAGAACCGCGACACCAGCCGTTACGACGAGTCCGAGGTCGTGAAGTTCGCCGAGGCAACCTACAAGGTTACCGACGACTACATCGGAAGCTTCATGCATCTGCTGGATGAGGGTTGGACCATCCTTCTGGTTTCCGACCACGGCCTGATGTGTTCCGAGGAAGAGTCCGTCGCTCAGGGCGACAACATGGGCGTCAGCCTCGAGCCGCTGCACAAGTGGGGCTACACCGTGTTGAAGCGCGATGAGGACGGCAACGAGATCCCCGAGATCGACTGGACCAAGACCCGCGCTATCATGACGCGTTGCAACAGCATCTACATCAACGTGAAGGGCCGCGACAAGCACGGCATCGTCGAGCCCGAGGATCAGTTCGCCCTCGAGGAAGAGATCATCACGAAGATGTACGAGTACAAGCATCCGAAGACGGGTTACCACCTGTTCGCGTATGCTCTGCACAACCGCGACGCCATCCTACTTGGCATGGGCGGCCCGAACGCTGCAGACATCATCTTCAACGTCAGCGGCCTTTACGCTGAGGACCATGGTGGCGGCCTTTCGACCTCGCTTGGTTACAACGACACCTCGCTCAGCCCGATCTTCGCGGCAGCAGGTCCCGGCATCAAGGAGAACTTCCGTACCGACATGTACATCCGCGAGGTTGACGTGGCGCCTACGGCAGCGGCTCTGCTGGGTGTTCGCTTCCCCGCACAGTGCGAGGGCGCACCTGCCTACAGCATCTTCTCTGAGGATCTGTAGAAAACTCTTGCAGCTTCGCGCGATAGGTCCTCCCGCCCGCGCTGAAGCGATATAGCTCGAACGGGGCACTGCAAACGTCCGCTCCGCTAGAGGAATCGACCCAGCCGGTCCACCTTCCCTTTGCCGGTTGGGTCGTTCCATGCCGTCGTCCGAATGTGGCGACACCAGCTGAAGCTGTCCTTATGGGCGGCTTCTTTCATTTTTTGCGGGGCGCTTGCCGATGAGGCTGCCGCGTCGTGCGTTGCGACGTCGCGCGCTGCGAGCGTTGTCGCTTCGCCGCGGGTGCCGTCAGCGTCTTTCACTGTGGCATGTTTGTGGGACTGCCCGCCTCGTTTCTAGAGCCAAGGGCGCGTCGTGTTTATACTGAAAGCATCGAGCAAGCGTGCTCCTAAATCTGAGCAGCTTACGTCGACTGCCGCAAAGCGGGGTCGCCATGCGAATCTGTGCCAGCTTGCCGAAACCCAAGACAACTGAATCGTCGGGCGCATCTCATGCGCATTTCGTCAGTGCGCTCTGCTCGTGATGTTCGACCGCAGGCGGCGCATGAGAGGTGCCCTCTTGCGCGTCTGCCACGTTTTGGTTGTCTTCCGTTGCAAGAGCAAGCTGTGAAAGGACGTATATGCAAGGGAAGTCTCTTACGTTGCTGCTGTTCGTTTTGTATGGCAGCGCATTTTTGGCAGGTTTCAACGAGAACCTGATGAACGTCGCTCTCGTTTCGATCATGAACGAGTGCGGCATCGACTCGGTTGCCGCGCAATGGACGGTTACCGGTTACATGATCGCCGGCACGATCGTGGTCATGTGCATGGCGTTTTTCTTTCGCCGCATCCCGCTGCGCACGCTATATTTCGCCGCTGCGTTGTTCAGCTTTGTTGGATCGCTTATCGGCATCTTCGCGTCGAGCTTCGCGCTGTTGATGGTCGCTCGACTGATCCAGGCCGTCGGCAGCGGCATCTTCATCCCGCTTATGATGAACACTATTTTGGTGGTCACGCCTAAGAACAAGTTGGGGACCTTCCTGTCTATTGGCAGCTGCATGATCACGTTCGGTCCGGCGCTTGCGCCTGTCGTGTGCGGCGCGGTTGTCACGGCGTTCGGGTGGCACAGCATCTTCGTGGTGCCCACTGTTGCGATGGTCGTTTTGGCCATTGTTGCCGTTCCTTCGGTCAAGAACATGGAGAACCAGGAAGCTCATCTTGATGTTTCGTCCGTCGTGCTTTCGGCGGTTTTCTTGATGTCGCTGAGCTTTGGCTTGGTCATGCTCACGCTGGACACGCTTGTTGCTGCGATCTCTCTTGTCGTGATGGCTGTTTCCGTCGCGCTGTTCATCCTTCGCCAGCTGCGTTGTGAGAACCCGCTGATCGACCTTACGCCCATGAAGAGCATCGCGTTTTGGCCGTCCATCATTTTGACCACTATCGCCATGATGGGAAGCTTCAGCTGCAGCGTTTTGCTGCCGATGTATCTTGAGGGGGCGACTGGTTTGACGGCGTTCATGGCGGGTTTGACCATCCTTATTCCCGTGTTGGGCAACGCCGCAACGTCGCTTTTGGGCGGCCGCATCATGGACTCGCGTGGTGAATGGCCGCTGCTTCCCGTTGGCTATGCGGTTGTGGCCTGCGGTTTTGCGGTTCTGTCTTTCCTGGCTCCGACTCTTTCGCTTCCGGGTATGTTTGTTGGCGCGTTTTTGGTCATGTCGGGCACCGGCTTGATTTTCTCGCCGTCACAGTCGGCGGGATTCAAGACGCTCACTCCCGAGCAGAACCCCTTTGGCGTGGCGCTTTCCACCACGTTCGTTCAGATCGCGGCCTGCATCGCGCCGTCTCTCTACACGGGCATCCTCACCTCGGGTCAGATGGGCTCGCTCGCCGCGGGTGCCTCACCGCAGGTTGCTTTGGCCAACGGTTTTTCGTCGGCCATGATGGTTGCCATGTTCGTGGCGGCGGCTGGTTCGCTGATCGGCTTCGCCTATGCTCGCGCGGCCGTAAGACGTAGGGAGAATGCCAAGATCAAGCGCCAGGCCATGCCTGCGAGCGAGCGCCCCTTGGCGCGCCTTGTCCAGCCCGAGCCCTACACGCTTCCCGCCGATGCGCCCGTTAGCGCTGCGATGCAGCTGTTCGTTGATCGCAAGATCGGTGGCCTTCCTTTGGTGGATGTGCAGGGCAAGCCTGCTGGATTCGTGTCGGACGGCGATGTCATCAGGTTCCTTGCTGACAAGCATCCGCTGATTACCAACGCGTACACGATGATCGAGACGGCGAACAACCAATCGTTCGACGAGCGTTTGAGCGAGCTTCTTAATTTGCCGCTGCGCGACATCGCCACCGATAAGCTTGTCTCGCTTGATTCTTCGGCTACGCTCGAAGAGGCGTGTTCGCTGCTTGCCACGCACAAGCTGAAGAAGGTGCCGGTTGTTCAGGGCGATCGCATTGTCGGCACCATCAACCGCAGTGATCTTCTGCGTTACGCCATGGAGCGCAGCCTTCAGGTAGCGAGCGCTTAGCGTTTCAGCTTCGCTTCGCAATTCAGGCATCGCAACGTCGCGACCTCGTGCAACTGCGTACGGGGTCGTTTTGCGTATGGGCGCGATTTCATGTTTGGCTGTCGTTCATCCAACGTGCTTCCGGCTTCGAGCCAACGCCCGTCCGACATCGTTCCAACACGCGCTCAACGAGTTTTCGGGATCGAGCCAACGCCCGTCCAACGCGCGCCCAACGAGTTTTCGCAGCTTTCTTACCGATATCGCCTTTCCTTGTTGCGTAACCTCGTATGTCGTACCCTGTTCCTTACTGTTTTTCGCTCGTGAACATTCGAAAGAGAGACCGATGGCAGAGAAGTCTTCCGACACCGATTTCCATATGGACTGCGTGAAATGCAACGGCGCGATGGAGCTAAGTGATGACGGCTTGGCTTTGGAATGCCCCTATTGCGGTAATCGCGAACCGCTTGACGCAGCCACGCTCGAGCGCCTGCGCGCGATCGACGAGAAGGAACTTGCAGCGGAAAAAGAGCGCACCCGCGCAGAACTTAAGAAGCAGCAGGCCGAATGGAAGCGTAAGGACGAAGCGAAACGGAAGCGCCGCCGAGTTCTTCTCATTCTTGCGGGCATTTTCTTTTTCCTGATCCTCCTTTCTGCCGCCTGCAGCGCAATAGACGACGCGCTGTATGAAAGGGAGCAGGCGCAAAGGCTGAATTCGGGCTACGACTGGCCGACTAGCGGTCTGGCCCAGAAAATCCCACAGCCGAAATCGACCACCGGATACATCTCGTTGAATTACAGCGACTCGTTCAATATCGAGGTTCCTGCTAATGAAGGCGATTACGGCGAGTACCTTGAGGAGTGCCGTAAGTGGGGTTTCACCGTCGATTCCGTTTCGGGGAGGACTTCCTACAAGGCATACAATTCCGAGGGTTACCGTCTGAACGTCTACAATTGGTCGGCTTCGGGCACGATGGACATCAGCATCGACGCGCCGCTTGAAATGAGCGATATCGTGTGGCCCTCGAATGGCATGGGCGCATTGCTTCCCGCTCCGCCTTCGTTGAAAGGTATGATCGAATCCGAATACGCTTCGGGTTTTCAGGCTTATGTGGGAGGTATTTCGCCTGAAGCGTTCAGTGCGTACGCGGACGCGTGCATCGCGGCCGGTTTCAACGTCGATTATCGCAAGCGCAACGACTACTTCTACGGAGAGAACGCCGACGGCGCTCATTTGAACCTTGAGTACGAAGGGTTCAACACCATGAGCATTCATTTGTACGCACCCGAGTAATAGTAAAGTTGACAACGCTCGCCCTACAATAGCGACCGTTCGTGGGCGTAATCAGGGCATTTGCGTTAAAGACTCGTGAATGGATCGGTTTTCGGAGAGCTTTGCCTTCGATGACTTTATAATGATGCCCACTGATTTTAGGAGCTTTCGGCCGCGATCCCGCGGTTTTGGGGGTTTCGCAAGCCGATCTCATAGGGAGAACCACATGGAATTCGTCAACACATTCTGGGCGCTGGTGCCGCCTGTCGTCGCCATCGTCCTAGCGCTAATCACGAAAGAGACGTACAGCTCGCTGTTCATCGGCATCGTCGTGGGCGCCCTGCTGCTGGCAGGCCTTGACCCCATCCAGACGATGAACAACATCATCAGCAATGAGATTCCCGTTGCTGATGGCGGTGACCCGCTGGTTGTCGGTTTCGTGCACGCCATCAGCGATGCCAACAACGCCGGCATCTTCATCTTCTTGATCATGCTGGGCGCTATGGTTGCGCTTATCAATGCGGCCGGTGGATCTGCTGCGTTCGGCAAGTGGGCTGCTTCGCACATCAAGACCCGTGTTGGCGCGCAGCTGTCAACGTTCGTCTTGGGCGTTTTGATCTTCATCGATGACTACTTCAACTGCTTGACGGTTGGTTCGGTCATGCGTCCCGTTACCGATGCTTGTAAGATCAGCCGCGCCAAGCTGGCCTACATCATCGACTCGACCGCTGCTCCCATCTGCATGATCGCGCCGATTTCCTCGTGGGCCGCTGCTGTTTCGGCAACCGCCTCCGATCTTGATAACGGCATGAGCGGCATCCAGCTGTTCATCTCGGCTATTCCGTTCAACTTCTACTCGCTTCTGACCATCGTCTTCGTTGTTGCGCTGTGCATCATGGGTTTCGATTACGGCCCCATGGCCAAGAAGGAGCTTGAGGCCTACCGCGAAGGCAAGTCCGGTTCTTTGGGCGGCGAGGTTAGGATCACCAACGAGAAGGCTTCGCTGTGGGACATGATGATCCCGGTCATCATCTTGATTGTTTGCTGCATCGCCGGCATGCTGTACGTCGGCGGCTTCTGGGATCCCGAAGCTGACGGCTACATGAGCCTGATCGGCGCTTTCGCTGACACCAGCGCATCCATCGGCCTGCCGTGGGGCGGTATCATCGCTTTGGTGGCCACCGTCGCTTATCTGGTGCTTCGCAAGGTCATCTCGTTCAACCGCGCCATGGAGTGCCTGATCGAGGGCTTCAAAGCCATGGTTCCGGCTCTGCTCATCCTTACCTTCGCTCTTACCCTGAAGCTCACCACCACGGCTCTTGGCGCTGACGTGTTCGTCGCGGGTCTGATGGAGGGTGCTGCAGCCAGCTTGTTCAACATGCTGCCTGCCATCATCTTCCTGGTTGCTGTGTTCCTGGCGTTCTCGACGGGCACGAGCTGGGGCACGTTCGGCATTCTGATCCCTATTGTTACCGCCATCTTCGCTACCAGCGACTATACGCTGATGACCATCGGCATCTCGGCTTGCTTGGCTGGCGCTGTTTGCGGCGACCATATCTCGCCGATTTCCGACACCACCATCATGGCTTCGGCTGGCGCGAACGTGAATCACATCGATCACGTCAACACGCAGCTGCCGTACGCTCTGACCGTTGCCGGTGTGTCGTTCATCTGCTTCGTGGTTGCCGGCTTCGTGCAGAACTTCCTGATCTGCCTGGCCGTTGGCATCATCTTGATCGTCGGCATCTTGACCGTGCTTAAGCGCACGATCGGCGTGAACGCCTCCGCTGAATAACTCGGAGCGGTGGCGTTTGGGGCGGTAATGCCTCAGCTGCGTTCAACAACGTGGCTAGTTTTGCTGCAAGATCGAATTAAGGGAGTCGCTTTCGGCGGCTCCCTTTCTTTTGTGCTTGGGTCGAGCGCGGCTTGTTGAAGATCATTTGCAGCACCCAGGTTCGCGCGACCGCGAAACCCAGCGCTCTCAGTTCAAACGCCGCGGAGGCTGGGCTAATGCAGCACCTTTTAGGCTAGTGAGAACGCGTAGAACATCTTCGACTGACTGACCAAGGTGCTGACATCCCAGGTTTTCTCGGAGCGCTCGGCAGAGTAGGGGTCGTTGATGATAACTTTGCCGTCGGCATCAAGGCCGCACGCCACGATGAAGTGGCCGTTTTGGGTGAAATCACCGGGCCCCACGTTGATGATCAGTATCTGACCTGCGGAAAGCGGTGCAGTTAGGTTGGAAGGTTGAGGGTTCAGCTGGTTGCACGTAAGTCCCAGCTGCTCGGCGGCGCTGAAGAGGAACTTGGTGTCGGTGCCGTCGTACTGTGTTTCGAATCCGCCATTGGTCGCAATGACTCCCATGTCGTAGGGCGACTTGTCGGTTAGGCCGGTCAGTGCCTGGTAAACCATGGCAAACGACGTGGGGCAGCATCCTGTCAGCGCGAACGTCGTGGAGCTGTACTGGGTGTAGCCCCAGCGCTTGTCCCACTGATACAGGCGCGGCACGTTGGTCTTGCTTTCAGCGGACGGTGTGGATGCGTCACCCGAGGGCTTGTCCTGCGGGTACATGTTGGGCCAATCGCGCACGAACGATGCAGCTTCGGGCTCGTTTCCAGCCAAGCGTAAAAGCTTGCCCTGAACTGCGGTGCCGTCGGTGGTGTACGAGTCGGGATGCGAGGCAACCCAGTATGCGTCCTCGTTGCTGCTGGCGGTTTGCAGTAGAGCGGTGGTGTCTTCAGCGCCTAAAAGGTTCTCAAGCGCGGCTTTGTCGGGCTTCGAGCCGTCCTCGTTGGAATACGAAGATGCGCTCACGGCCTTCTGAGCATCGCGAAGATCCTGCTGAACAGGGTCGGCGGGCGTGGCGCAGGCGCGGATGGCCACGATCAAAATAATGAGGATAACGACCGCCGCTGCAATGCCAATGAGGGCGTTGCGCTTGCCGAAGCGCTCGACGGCGTTGGCGTAGGCGTTCACGAAGAAATCGCTGATGCCCTTGAATGCGTTGGCGATGGCGGCACCTGCGCCCGCCAGAGCGTTGGCGGCTTGTTTTGAGCCTTGCGATGCTTGTGCAGGTTTGCGGTTCGTACCCGAGCGGGGTGCTTGCGGACGCTGCGATTGGCGCGGCATCTGTGATCCTGCAGGGCGCTGGGCTTGCGGCCTTGGTGCACGCGGCCTGGGGGCTTGCTGGCCCTGTTGCGGCCTAGGGGCGCGTCGCGCGTCTGCCTGAGGCCTTGGCGCGTGTGTGCGCTCCGGCGCGGGAGCCGATGCCGATATAGGCTCCGAATCCTGCGCGTGCGGATGCTCTGTGCTTCGGTGCGGTTGCGGCATGCGCACGTGGCTGGACGGCTGCGCTTCGCTGCGTTTCGCCTGGCGAGCCTGCAGTCGCTTGCGTGCGGCTTCCTTGCGAGCTTCGTCGCTCATGAAATCGTCGGACATTGTGTCTCCTTCAAGGCACGCACACCTGCGCGTCGGTGTCTTTCAGCTCCTCTTTAGTCAGTTGGATTGTATCCGAATTGCCGTTTTTCTGCAGATCTTGACCTGCTGGCTGCGCTCTTATTCGATCAGCGGAAACGGTAGTACAATCACCAGAAATGAAAGCTATGGTGAACTACTCGCTATGGTGATCAGCGGCAATACGCGTTAATGGGAGATGATTTCGTTGGAGAAGAAAGATCTCGATTGGGGCAACCTGAGCTTCGATTACATGCCCACCGATTACAGCTACGTCTGTAATTTCAAGAACGGCGAATGGGAAGAGGGCGGCCTGACCACCGACCACTCCATCCAGCTGTCCGAGTGCGCGGGCATTTTCCATTACTGCCAGGAGGTCTTCGAGGGCCTGAAGGCATACACCACCGAGGACGGCGACATCGTCTGCTTCCGCCCCGATCTGAACGCCAAGCGCATGAGCGATTCCGCTGAGCGCCTGTGCATGCCCTCGTTTCCCGAGGACAAGTTCGTCGAGGCCGTCAAGGAAGTCGTCAAGGCGAACGCCGCTTGGGTTCCGCCGTTCGGCTCGGGCGCCACGCTGTACGTCCGTCCGTTCATGATCGCCACGGGTATCGTCATTGGCGTTGCCCCTGCCACCGAGTACCAGTTCCGCATTCTGGTCACGCCGGTCGGCCCGTACTTCAAGGGCGGCGACACGGCTGTCACCTTGGGCATCTCCAAGTATGACCGCGCTGCTCCGCATGGCACCGGCAACATCAAGGCCGGCCTGAACTACGCCATGAGCATCAAGGCCGGCGTCGAGGCCCACGCAGCCGGCTATGCCGAGAACCTGTACCTCGATTCCGAGAGCCGCACCTATGTTGAGGAGACGGGTGGCGCCAACATCCTGTTCGTCGACAAGGCGGGCAACCTTGTTGTTCCGCAGTCGCACACTGACTCCATCCTTCCGTCGGTCACGCGCCGTTCGCTGGTCACCGTTGCCAAGGACATGCTTGGCATGAACGTCATCGAGCGCCCGGTCAAGTTCGACGAGGTGCTTGCTGGCGACTTCGTTGAGTGCGGTCTGTGCGGCACGGCTGCCGTCATCAGCCCCGTTGGCCACATCGAGGGCGAAGGCGTCGATGTCGAGTTCCCCGACGGCGCCGTTACCTCCGGCCCGGTCATGAAGAAGCTGCGCGAAACCCTTACCGCCATCCAAAGCGGCAAGATCGAGGGTCCTGCCGGCTGGGTTGTCAAGATCTGCTAGACTACGCCCCATCCAAGCATGATACGCCGGACGCCTCCTTGGTGCCCGGCGTTTTGATTATTCAAGGAGCACCACATGGCCGAAGAAACACCCGCACGACGCAACCCGCCGTTCCAGAGCATCTCGTTCACGTTGGTCCAGGACCGCTTAGGCCGCAAGCTCTTCCGCATGAAGCGCGTTGACGATGAGTACGAGCTGCATGTTGAAAAAGGCAGTTCGTCGAACCCGTCGTCGCAGTTCACACGTATGGTTCCGCAGGAAACGGCGCAGCGTTTCAAGGACGCGCTTGACGCTTTGGGCGTGTTCTCGTGGGACGAGAAGTACGGCGATGCATCCGCGCCCGGCTCGATGCGCTGGTCGCTGAACACGGTGTTCAAGGAGGATGTTTTCAGCGTGGCCTCGAAGGGCGGAAGCGATGCCCCGCGCGAGTTCGGCGCCTTTTTGGAAGAGTTGTACAAGCTTGACTTCCCGCGTCCGGAAAAGGCGGTTCCTTCGCCTGCCGCCGCTAAGTCGCCGATCCCCACCATGGGCGCCGCCGGCTTCGAGATGACCAACGCGCTGCGCTCGATGGGCCTTGATCCGTCTTCTCTTCCCGAGGGCATGGGCGACGCGCTTAGCCAAATGCTGGGCAGCGTTTCCTCGGCGGATGCCATCGACGCCATGTCGCAGATGAGGCGCAACCCCATGGAAATGCAGCAGCGCATGAAGGACGAGTTCAATCATCTTTCGCCGGACGAGCAGGAAAAGATGATCGACGCCCTTTCAAAGACAGGTATTGCCTCTCGCGCCTGGTGGGAGCGATTCTTCCGGGGTCTATAGATTCCTGTGATAACATGTTCAGCTAATGCCGCAGCCGTGAAGCAACGGTCGCGGTGTTGCGGTTTTTTGGGAAATCGCAGTTCAGTTATGCGTTGCTGGTTTTGAAAGTAGAGGTTGAAACATGGCAACAAGCAGCGAGGAAGATTACCTGCGCGCTATTTACGAGTTGGATAACGGCGCGGGCATGGTCCGCTCCGTTGACGTTGCAACGGCTCTGGGCGTTAGCAAGCCCAGTGTGAACAAGGCTCTGGCTGTTCTCGAGGAAGAGGGCTACATCACGCGCATGCGTTACGCCCCCATCCAGCTTACCCACAAAGGCAAGATCAACGGCAAGCGTCTGCAGGATCGCTACCAGGCTGTTCAGGCTTTTCTTATCGAGAAGCTTGGCATTAAGCCCGAGGTTGCCGCCGAAGAAGCTCACAAGATGGAGCACGCGTTGTCCAAGGACACCGTCACTCGCCTGAAGGAGTTCATGGATGCCGAGTCGCAAGCCAAGTAGGCGCAAGGCTCGTTTCGCTCGGTTCGGCTTAAGCCAGCCGACTGACATCGCATCGAAGGGCATCGCATTCGCGGTGCCTTTTCTTTTCCTTGCAGCCGTGTTGCTGGCGTGCGATGATCGAAGCATCGAGCGAAGGAGACAGGAATGGAAAACGTCGACGCGAATGGCTTGACCGAGGCGCAGTTCCTTGCGGAATACAAGCAGAAAGATTACCCGAAGCCCTCGTTGACGGCGGACATGGCGGTGTTCCGTCCTGTTGGCGGCCCCGAAGGCGAATGGGAGGTTCTACTGATCCGCCGCGGCGGGCATCCGTTCTTGGGCTGTTGGGCTTTCCCCGGTGGGTTCGTCGAGCCAGGGGAAGACGCCGATCAGGCCGCCGTTCGCGAGCTTCAGGAGGAAACGGGGCTGGTCGACGTCTCCTTGGAGCAGTTCGGTTTGTACAGCACGCCGGGCCGTGATCCTCGTGCATGGACTGCGTCCGAAGCGTATTTGGGCGTTGTCGACAAGAACGCGCAGGCGTGTGCCGGCGATGACGCAGCCGACGCAGAATGGTTCAGCTTGTCGCTGAGCGAGATCGATCAAACGGGGACGTACCGCTTGACTGCAACCGCAGCAGAAGACGAGTTGCTTGTTGAGTTCTCGGTATCGCCTCGCATGTTCGGGTCGTGCAAGGCAAGCGTGACCCGTGCTGAAGGGTTCGCCTTCGATCATGGTTACATACTTGCCGATGCGTATTTGGCGCTGCAGGGGACGATCAACTGCGATTAGGTGGTAGGGGCTCGACCTTGCCGGTTGCAACTAGGTGGCTTCTTGATTTTTTTGCCGCCCTCCTTCCAATCACCTCTCGCTCGCATCCTGCCATTCGGTGGGGGAGGTTCCGGTCGCTTGCTTGAACGCTTGCGAGAACGCTGAAGGCCGCGGCCAACCCAGGCGCGCGGCTACGTACGCGACCGAATTGCCGCTTGCGAGCAGGGTTTTCGCGCGCTCGATCCGGCGCGCTTTGGCGTAGCGCCCGATGCTTTGCCCCGTCTCGCGCGAGAACGCCGAGCACAAGTGCGAGCGGCTCACGAACAGCATGCTCGCAAGCTCGTCGAGGCCGGGCGCGCGTCCCTCGTCGAGCATGCGCTCGATGGCGGCCTGCGCCTCAAGGGCAAGTTCCGATCGCTCGCGCGTCGAAGCGTCGCAACGCGCGGTATCGTCGCCGGCGCACGATGCGGCCAGTGCGGCCACCATCTGCTCGACGCGCGCCTGGATGAGCAGCGCCGAACCCGGTCGGTATTGCGGCCCGGTCCCCAGCAGCGCCGACATGATGATGCGCGATTGCGCCTCGTCCCACGTGCCTTCGAACCGCTCGAACATGCCCGAGAACGCGCCCGGCCAGCGCCGATCGAGCTCTTCGAAATACTGCGGCAGAAAGCAGATGCAGCGCGACGAATACAGGCCTCCTCGGCGCAGCGTGCCGGAGAACGAGCCCGCAGGCTGCACGAACGAGTACAGCGACCCGTCGAGCAGCGCCCGCGGCCGGTCGATCATCCGCGGCATGGTGGCCTTGGAATCCTCCGACACCATGCACACGCA
>CAKUNS010000015.1 GCA_934668515.1 uncultured Eggerthellaceae bacterium | reverse complement strand
GCACTGAGGAAATTGCGGCAAGCATGAATATGACGGTTGAAAAGGTACGTGAGATAATGAAGCTTGCGCAAGAGCCGGTTTCCCTCGAAACGCCCATCGGCGAGGAGGAAGACAGCCATCTCGGAGACTTCATTCCCGACGACGACGCTCCGGCACCCGCAGAGGCGGCATCGTACACACTTCTCAGAGAACAGCTCTGCGAGGTACTTCACACGCTCACTCCCCGTGAGGAGCAGGTGCTCAGACTGAGATTCGGTCTTGAGGACGGTCACCCGCGCACCCTCGAAGAGGTTGGACGTGAGTTCGGCGTCACGCGCGAGCGTATCCGTCAGATCGAAAGCAAGACGCTTGCCAAGCTGCGCCATCCCAGCCGCAGCTCTAAATTGAAGGACTACCTGGAAGACTAGTGATGAACCAACTCGAGTTCTTCGCCAGTTGCGTCGCGGGGCTCGAACCGCTTCTTGCCGACGAGCTCCGCACGTTTGGCATCAAGCGTGTTCGCCCCCTTTCCGGCGGCGTATCTTTCTTCTGCGATGAGGCCCATGCGTACCGCGCGTGCTTGTGGTCGCGCCTGGCTTCTCGCATCGCATTGGTGCTCGCTCGCGTCAACGCGGGCGACGCCGATCTTCTTTATGCGGGTGTTTACGATATCAACTGGGAAAACACCGTCGATCCGTCTGCCAGTATGGCGGTTCGTGCTCACGGTACCAACTCCCAGCTGCGCAACACCCGTTTCACCATGCTTCGCGTTAAGGACGCCGTGGTCGATCGCCTTCGCGACAAAACCGGCACGCGTCCCAACATCGATTCCTTCACGCCCCAGGCTGTCATCGACGTGCGCGTTCACGACAGGCGCGCCACTATCTCGCTTGACTTCTCGGGTGAATCGCTCAGCCATCGCGGGTACCTGGCCGATTCAGATTCCGAAGACACGGCGCTGTCCACCACGCTTGCTGCCGGCATGCTGGCAGCTGCGGGGTGGGACGACCTTGCCAAGCAGGGCGCGGCGTTCATCGACCCGGTGTGCGGCGAGGGCGTGCTGCTTACCGAGGCTGCTTCCATCGCATGCGACATGGCGCCGGGCCTTTTGCGCGAACGTTGGGGTTTCTTCGGCTTGGCTTCGTTCGATTCCGATGCATGGTCCGACCTGGTCGCCGAGGCCGATGACCGTTTCGAGGCCGGCGTTGCACGCGTTCTGAGCGTCGATCCGTCCACGCTTGCGGCTAACGCCCGTCCCGATTTCTCGCGCGTGCGCTTCGTGGGCGCTTCGGCTTCGTCGCCCATGATCACCCGTGCCCGCAACCATATCCGCAACTCCGGTTTGCGTCAGGTTGCCAGCGTCGAGTTGGGCGATGCTGAATCGGCTGCCGAGCTTGCTTCGCGTGCGCTTTCTGCAGCAGCGAAAACGCTTTCTTACTCGCATGTCGCCAACAAAGCCGTCGAGCAGAACAGTGAAGCCGAAGGCGAAGCAAAGACCAACGAAGACGCCGCCAACAATGCCGCCGTCAACAAGAACGGCAGGAAGGCTGCCAAGTCTGCTGCACCCGCTGCCGTGTGCTTGGTTGCCAGCAACCTCGATGCACGCGCAGGTCGAGCAGCCGACGAGCGCGCTGCCGAGGCCGCCTTCATGGCTGCCGCAGCTCAGGCGCCCAAGGGCTCGCGCTTCGTCGTGGCAGGCGGAACCGACGTCGTGGCGCGTTTCGGCGTCGAGCCTGCATCTGCGCACACGTTCGGAAACGAGCGTATCGAGATGCAGGTCGCGGTTTTCGACAAGCAGCCCAAGCCGCCTCTCACTATCGAAGTTCCCGACTCGCACGGCGGGGCGCCGCATCGCGTCGAGGTGCTTGACAGTAACTCCGAGCAGTTCGCTTCGCGTTTGCGCAAGGTGTTGAAGGAGCGTCGCAAGTGGGCGTTGCGCGAGGGCATCACCTGCTATCGCGTGTACGACGCCGACCTGCCCGATTACGTCGTCGCCATCGACCTGTACCAAGGCGAACGTGATGCGTGGGGTAATACGTACCTGCACATCGCCGAGTACGCGGCCCCCAGTTCCATCGACGAGGCCAAGGCGCGTAGGCGTTTCAACGACATCTTGAGTATCGCGCCGGTGGTTTGCGACGTTCGTCCCGACCACGTGTTCTCGAAGACGCGCCGTCGTGACGTGGGCGGCAGTCAGTACCGAAACGCGGGCAACCGTTCGTATGTCACGCAAATCGAAGAGAACGGCTTCCTGTTCGAGGTCGATCTTGCCGGCAAACTTGACACGGGCATCTTCCTGGACAACCGCACGGTTCGCCAGATGGTGGCTCAAACGGTTCGCCAACATGTTTCCAACACGGGCGACGCGCGTTTCCTGAACCTGTTCGCTTACACGGGAACGGCCAGCGTTTACGCTGCCGCTGCCGGGGCCAGTGAAACCACGACGGTCGATCTGTCGCAGGTTTATCTGGATTGGGCTGCGCGCAACATGGCTAACAACGGCTTCGAGGGTGCACGCCATTCGTTCGAGCGCGGCGACGTCATGAGGTGGATCACCGAAGCGCGTCGTTCGGGCCGCAGGTTCGACGTGGTGTACGTCGATCCGCCCACGTTCTCTAACTCCAAGTCAATGGGCAAGCGAACGTGGGATGTTCAGCGCGATCATGTCGAGCTGCTGGTAGGCGTCACGCGTCTTCTTGCCGAAGGCGGCGAGGCCATTTTCTGCTGCAATCTGCGTTCGTTCAAGCCGAATATGGCCGATCTTGAAAAGTACGGCGTTGCGATCGAGGATATCTCGGCGAAAACCATTCCCGCCGACTTCGCTCGTACTCCCAAGATCCACAAATGCTATCGCGTTTGGCGCGCTTAGCTTCGCGGGTAAATTCTCCATCGCAAGCTATCAGGAGCTGCGTGTTTGGCGCGCGTAACGCTTGCGTGCCCTGCACGCGGCACCCGCAGATGGGTTTTGAACGAGGATTCGCGTCCTGCTAGGCGTAAGCCTCGTTGGCATGTGGTAGCATCTTCCAGCACCCCCTTTGGGGTTTTGGGCCTGTAGCTCAATGGTGGAGCAGGGGACTCATAATCCTTTGGTTCTCGGTTCGAGTCCGGGCGGGCCCACCAAAACAAAACCGAAGCCGGTGCGCTTGTCGCATCGGCTTTGCTGTTTTCAGGGGATGAAAACGAACGGATCGCGTAGCGCCGCGCATTTCGCCGCGCCATCGCAGCCGCTCTTGAAACGCCAGCTAGGCTACGGAAGGAGCCGCCATGATCGACGAGAATTGCATTTTCTGCAAGATCGCCACCCACGAGATCCCGACCAACAAGGTGTACGAAGACGAGCATGTCATCGCCTTCGACGACATGGAGCCTTTGATGCCCGTGCACACGCTCATCATCCCGAAGCAGCATTACAAAAACGTCGGCGACGACGTCCCTGTTGACGTGCTTGGCCACACTATG
The DNA here is from genome assembly GCA_934668515.1 of uncultured Eggerthellaceae bacterium. Classification (GTDB taxonomy): domain Bacteria; phylum Actinomycetota; class Coriobacteriia; order Coriobacteriales; family Eggerthellaceae; genus UMGS1502. The sequence goes on along the minus strand of CAKUNS010000015.1, from coordinate 42,393 downwards.
GCGGCAGTGAAGAAGGTCGCCGAGATCAAGGGCCTTACCGAGCGCGGCTACCGCTGCCTTATCAACACCGGCGACGATGCCAGCCAAAGCGTCAAGCACTTCCATGTGCATGTCCTGGGCGGCGGCCATATGCCGCGTCCGAACGATCAGGACTGGGGCGAGGCTGCAACCAACGCCGACAAGATCAACGCTGAAAAGAAGCTGCGCGCGGCCGCTATCGACTACGCCAAGGCAATCGCTGCGGAAAAGGCGGAGAAGTAAGAAGAGCGTCCGTTCAGCCTGTTGAAACAGCCGTTTGCGGTGACGATTTTCGGGATTCGGCCATTGTTAACCTTCCTGTTACTTTAGCCGATTGGAGTATTTAGTAAAATAAGATCACTCCACTATCGTGGGACATTAGCGAACAAACCCTACACGCTGGCCACCATGCTGATTCGATGCGCCTTTCGGCCCACCGATTCGTAGGGAAGGAAGGAGATCATCATGAACAAGGAAGTAACCAGGCGCGGCTTTGTCGGTCTTGCTGCTGCTACCGGCGCCGCTGTTGTCCTTACCGGTTGCTCGGCCGGCGGTTCCGCAAGCTCGGGCTCTGCATCCGCAGCCGCTTCGGGCTCTGCATCTGCTGCAGCATCCAAGGGCGGCAACACCCTCCGCTTCGTGACCGGCGGTGAAAGCGGCACCTATTATGCTTTCGGTTCCGTTATCGCTCAGCATGCAACCAACAACACCAACGTAAAGGTCACCGCTCTTGCTGGCAACGGCTCTCAGTCCAACGTCACCGAGCTCGAGGACAACAACGCCGACCTTGGCTTCTGCCAGTCCGACGTCATGGCCTACGCCTACAACGGCACCAACCTGTTCGACGGCATGCCCGTCACCTGCTTCTCCACCGTTGCTTCCCTTTATCAGGAGCAGGTCCAGATCGTCACCTGCAACCCCGACATCAAGACCGTTGCCGACCTCAAGGGCAAGAAGGTCTCCATCGGCGCTGCTGGTTCGGGCGTGTACTTCAACGCTCTTGACGTCCTGAAGGCTTATGGCCTGACCGAGACCGACATCAAGGCAACCTACCAGTCCTTCGGCGACTCTGCCGACGCTCTGAAGAACGAGCAGATCGACGCTGCGTTCATCGTTGCCGGCGCTCCCACCACCGCCATCACCGACCTGTCCACCTCTAAGCAGGCTTATCTGGTCTCCATGGACGCCGAGCATGTGAAGAAGCTCATGGACGAGGTTGACTACTACGGTTCCGCCACCATCAAGGCCGGCACCTACGGTGGCGTCGACACCGACACCACCACCGTTGCCGTCAAGGCTGTCATCCTTGCCAACGACACTGTTGCCGAGGACGACATCTACGCCCTTACTGCCGACATCTTCGACAACGCGGCCGACCTGGTTGAAAGCCATGCCAAGTACGCCGAGCTCAGCGTCGAGGAAGGCGCTTCCATCACTTCTGTCCCGTATCATCCGGGTGCCGCGAAGTACTTCAAGGAGAAGGGCTTCGACGTCGCAACCAAGTAGCACGTCGTTTGGTAGCAACAAGCGCTTTGCGCTACAATTGATGTTTCAAACGAATTCGGAAACCGCAGTGGAAATGCCCGCTGCGGTTTCCGTGGTAAATGCCAGGAGGTTAGACATTGCCGTTTTTCAAGAAAATGTCGGCAGCCGAAGAAGCGGCTGCAAGAAAAGCAGAACAGCAAATCGAAGCGGAAGCTGACGCAGGTCTTGCACGCGAGGCCTCGGGTCATGCCACCATCTCGGCGCATGTTGCGGAACAACCTGATTCCGACGTTAACGTAGACGAGGTCATGCGTAAGTACGACATCGAGTCGAACACGCGCATCTGGGAAGGCCGTCCCAAGGCCATCATCTCCATTCTTCTGGCCGCCTTCTCGGTCTACTGCATCGGAATGACGTTGTTCTCCACGTTCCTGCCTGAAACCAAGCTGGCAATGTTCGTGGGCTTCGTTGTCATCATCGGCTTCATGCTGTATCCCGCAAGCAAGAAGCATGTGCGTGTCAACCATATGCCGTGGTACGACATCGTGCTTATGGTTGTGGGTGCCGGCTGCTTCTTCTATTTCGCCATCAACGCCGTTGACATCGTTCGTTTGGCTACGCGCATCCAACCCGTTCACGTGGTGCTGGGTGTCATCGGCATTCTGGTGCTTATGGAACTCTGTCGTCGTTGCGTTGGCATTCCTATCCTGGTGGTCGTCGGATGCCTCATCATCTACACGTTCTACAACCAGTTCTCGTTCGGTGCCGACTTCTACAAGGCGCTCCGCAACGTCGTCTACAAGCTGTTCTACACCACGTCGGGCGTTATAGGCACGCCGGTGAACGTCTGTTACACGTATATCGTGTTGTTCATCATTTTCGGTGCGTTCTTGGAGCGCACGGGTATCGCGGCCTTCTTCATCTCGCTGGCTAACCGTGTTGCTGGTTGGTCGTCGGGCGGCGCCGCTAAGGTTTCCGTCATTGCCTCTGCATTGTGCGGTATGGTTTCCGGCTCGTCGGTTGGCAACACCGTTACCACTGGTTCGGTCACCATCCCCATGATGAAGAAAACGGGCTACAAGCCCGAGTTCGCGGGCGCAGTCGAGGCGGCCTCGTCAACGGGCGGCCAGATCATGCCGCCGATCATGGGCGCTGCTGCGTTCCTTATGGCCGAGTACATGGGCATCCCGTACATTGAGGTTGCCGCAATGGCCATCATCCCCGCGCTTCTGTACTTCACGGGCATCTTCATCACGGTTCACCTTGAAGCTAAGAAGCTCGACCTGAAGGGCATCCCGCGCGATCAGCTTCCCCGCATTTCGTACCTGGTGAAGAACAGCTACCTTATCCTGCCGCTGGTTCTGCTGGTCTGGCTGGTTTCCACGGGTGCTCGCACCATGGCTTACTCAGCCGCCATCTCCATCCTTGGCGCGTTCATCGTTGGCGTCGTCAACTTCTTCATCACCGAGGTTCGCTCGCGTGAAGAGGGCGAGACTGTCGGTCAGGTCTTCAAGAAGGTCCTGAACATCGCCATCGTTATGGCGTTCGAGTCCCTGCAGGCCGGCGCCCGCAGCTGCGTCTCGGTTGCCGTTGCTTGCGCCATGGCCGGCATGATCGCCGGCTGCATCACCGTCACCGGTCTTGCTTCCACGCTCATCAACTTCATCGTCAACTTCGCCGGCGACGCCACCATGCTTGGCCTGGTTCTCACCATGCTCACCTGCATCATCCTGGGCATGGGCGTTCCCACCACCGCTAACTACTGCATCATGGCCGCAACCACGGCGCCCATCCTTATCCAGCTGGGCATCCCGGTTGTCGCCGCTCACTTCTTCGTGTTCTACTTCGGCATCGTCGCTGACATCACGCCGCCGGTTGCATTGGCGGCGTACGCAGGCTCGGCAATCGCCCATTCCGACCCCATGAAGACGGGTTTGAATGCTGCCAAGCTTGCAATCGCCGCGTTCATCGTCCCGTACATCTTGGCCTTCAACCCGGTCATGGTGCTGCAAGGTTCGTTCACGGCAATCGATCTGGGTATTGTCATCATCACTTCTATCGTGGGCCTGTACGGCGTTGCGGTTGCCTTGAACGGCACGGTGTTCACTAAGGTCAACCCGCTGTTCCGCATCGCTTTTGCTGCCGGCGGTTTGTGCATGATGATCCCCGAGCCTGTTTCCGACATTGTGGGCGTTGGTTTGGTCGTCGGTCTTTCCGTGGTTCAGTACCTTCTTGCTAAGAAGAGGAAGGCTGCTGCAGCGGCATAGGCTATGGCCGAAGTGGCAGCCCGTTCATGGGGTTGCTGATAAGGCCGTCCGTTCTGCATCGGAAGAGGCTGATGGAACCCGCCGGCAAAAGTCGGTTACGGTATCCCTTCGGTTCTGCTTGCGCAGGTTTTGCGAAGGCTTCGGATCATTCGCTTGCCAACAGCGGTATGGGCAAGTAGAATACACAGAGTTATTTGGTCGCTTGGCTCAGCGGGAGAGCATCGCCTTCACACGGCGGGGGTCACAGGTTCAAATCCTGTAGCGACCACCATGAACTCACAGGCCAGGGGCTTTTGCCTCTGGCCTTTTCGTTGTCCAAGCGAAACAGCCAGATGAATTCAGGGGAAGCGGCTGAAGAACCGTTATACTTGAACGGTTGCACCAGTTACACCTAGAACGAGAGATGGTTATGGCTGAATTTTCCGATACCTTCCTTGCAAGCAAGAACCGCTCCGACGAGATCCGCGCCGATCTTGTCGTTCATCCCGAGAAGTACACCATGCTCACTGGCGACCGTCCCACGGGCCGTCTGCATCTGGGCCATTATTTCGGCAGCATCCTTCATCGCGTTGAGTATCAGAACATGGGCATCAACTGCTATGTTTTGATTGCCGACTATCAGGTCATCACCGACCGCGACACCACCGAGCACATCCAGGACAACGTCTACAACATGGTGCTCGACTATATGGCTGCCGGCATCGACCCCGAGAAAACCCCGATCTTCACGCATTCGGCTGTCCCGGCGCTCAACCAGCTCATGCTTCCGTTCCTTTCACTGGTTACCGAGTCCGAGCTGCAGCGCAACCCCACTGTTAAGGCCGAGCAGCAGGCTTCGGGCCATGCGCTTACCGGCCTTCTGCTGACGTACCCTGTGCACCAAGCATGCGACATCCTGTTCTGCAAGGGCAACATCGTGCCCGTAGGTAAGGACCAGTTGCCGCATATCGAGCTCACGCGTCAGATCGCCCGTCGTTTCAACGAGCGTTACGGCCAGGTGTTCCCCGAGCCCGACGGAATCCTTTCCGACGCCATCGAGATCCCCGGTCTTGACGGTCGCAAGATGTCCAAGAGCTACGGCAACTCCATCATGCTTTCGGCAACCGCCGAAGAGACAGCCAAGCTTATCAAGAAGTCCAAGACCGACTCCGAGCGTTTCATCACTTTCGATAAGGAAAATCGCCCCGGCGTTTCTGCCTTGCTTACCACTGCGGCGCTCTGCACCGGCAGGACCGAGGTCGAAATCGCCGAGGAAATCGGCAACGACGGTTCCGGTGCTTTGAAGAAGTACGTCACCGAGGCCGTGAACGAGTTCATGGCACCGCATCGTGCTCGCCGCGAGGAGCTTGCTCAGGATATGGACCACGTCAAGGAAGTCCTGCACGAGGGTAACAAGCGCATGAACGAGATCGCTAACGAGACGCTTGGTGAAGTCTGCGAGGCAATGGGAATGGTTTACTAGCCGTTTCCGCCAGGGTAGGGCGCTCGGGGTGTTAGGGGCGTCGGGCTGAATGCGTTTGCATCGGCTGGCGTGAGCTGCTGCGCCTTTGCGGTTTCGTTTCTGCGGCGTTGACTGTGCTTGTGTGTGGCGCCGATTGTGAATTTCACGTGAGCGAAAATTACCCCTTGCGTCATTCGGGCGAATCAGTATAATAACTACTTGCGCATTTGAAAAGCGCAATGACAGTCCTCGGTAGCTCAACGGCAGAGCATCCGGCTGTTAACCGGAGGGTTGTAGGTTCGAATCCTACCCGGGGAGCCATGAAACAACAGGCCATCGACATCGGTCGATGGCCTTTTTTCTGCGTTGGGCGTTATTGGTTAACCTTGAAGGTAGTTCAACATCCGCCGTGCGGTCGCTTTACTAACTTTTGTGTCGTCGCCTGCAAGGTAGGCGTAGACGTTGCCGAGATTCAATCCAAGATCTTTACAAAGTCTGTAACGCGTCACGTTTTTGCTCTTAAGGGCATCTGTGATTTTAGGACGCATCAAGCTATTTATGCGTCGATCGGCTGCCAAGGTGTCTCCCTGTGCATGAAAAGCCTCAAGAACCGAAGAATAGTGTGCAGGCGCTTCTTCGGAGGAAAGGAATGATTCTATCGAATCGAATTTGCTGAGTTTGTCGGCAAGGATTTGATAGTCGTCTTGGAACCAGTATCCAATGCTCAAGCTGATAAGGTAATCAGTTTTCCTTTGCACGGCCGCCAACGCAAAGAGGGGCTCGACGAGGCGTGTATTCTGATTTGTAGCCGCAATTAGCTTTCTCAGGTTTGCGGTTCGAATCCCTGAGAGTTCATTGCAATATTCCTGCAAAAACCCCTTAAACGATCTATGCATGTCTGTGTTTCCCGCCCAATAGAAGAGTTGCTTCTTCATCGATCGTTAGTAATAGCTCAAGCAACTTATCCCTGCCGTATTGCATATCGCCTTCTATCATTTTTATTATTATTCGATCTGAATAATAATAAGGAATTGGTAGTTGTTCAAGATTCGCGCTGCTTGGCATTCGTTCGTCCATTAAGAAATTAGACAGATGTAACGTGCCTGTCGCTTATCTGTTGATAAGAAGATTACAGTAGGAGGTGTGATTCGCCGCTATACTCGAAAGGTATCGCGAATGGTGCGATGGACGGTATTTTTCAATCGACGGGTTTTCATGAATAGAAACAACCTTCGCTTCCTTCTTGTCTCGGTAATGGCAATTGCGTTGGCTGCGTTTATCGTCGTCAGGTTCGATGACGTTTGCAGCGTGGCGGGCAGCGTATGGCAGGCTATTGAGCCGCTTGCGGTTGGCGCCGTGATCGCGTACCTGCTTAACTTCATTGCGGTGCGCATCGAGGGAATTTGGTTTCCCAATAGCGACAACAAGTTCGTCAATGTTTCGCGCAGGCCCATTTGCGTTATCTTGGCCATCGCAATCGCGACTCTTGCCTTGGTTGCGCTGGGCATGTTTGTGGCGAATGAGTTCAAGTCGGTAGGATCAGCGATTGCCAGCGGTTTGCTGAACGCCGCCGTTGCAACGTCGCAGGCGATTTCGACCTTGCCCGGTGCCGAAGAGTTCCCCGTTGTCGACGCCAATGCGTGGGATTCCGCTGCGCAGAAGGCCATAGAGGCCTTGGGCGGCGGCACGGCTACGCTTAGCTTGCTTGCCCGTACGGGTGGCGAAGTGGCGCACACGGTGCTTTCCGTCTTCTTGGGAATGGTTTTCGCGCTGTACTTGCTTCTTGACAAGGATCGCGTTCATGCGGGCGCCTTGCGCGCTTTGACGATTATCCCCGGTAGCCACAGGCGCGACACCGTCATGCATTTCTGCACCGTTGCCAACGACTGCTTCTCGCGCTTCATCATGGGTCAGTGCATCGAGGCTTGTATTTTGGGCGTGTTGTGCGGCATCGGCAGCACCATCCTGCATTTCCCGTATGCTGCCTCCATCGGCCTGATTGTTGGTGTTACCTCGGTCATTCCGTTTGCTGGCGCATGGATTGGCGGCATCGTGGGTGCTGCGATGATCCTCTCGCAAGATCCGTTGCAGGCTGTGCAGTTCGTTATCTTTTTGGTCATCCTTCAGCAGATCGAGGGCCATCTTATCTACCCGAACGTCGTTGGTCAGTCGGTCGGTCTGCCCAGTATTTGGGTGTTCGTTGCCGTCGTGGTGGGTGCAACGTTGTTCGGCCTGCTTGGCGTGCTTCTGGGTGTGCCGGTTATCTCGACCGTGCGCACGCTGGTGATGGAGAAATTCGCGAAGGAAGAAGCCCGGGGTGAAGCCGAGGCCCTAACTAAGTACACGGGGTAGGGCAGCTGGGTTTTGGTAACGAAAGTTGCTGACCGTTATTCAACGTTGCTAATTGTTGTCTAAGAAACGGCGGACCCGCGGCAGATGCCATGGGTCCGCCGTTGGATTTAAGCGAGTTCGTTGGCTTCAAGTGGTTGGTTTAGGAACCACGAGTACAACTCGCGCTCGGCGGGGGTGTCCAGGCTGGTTTCCAGCTTGACGATGCCCGCGGAGCCATTGGATGCGGGCTTGTTTAGCTGACCGTGCTCTTCAAGCGTGTGCGCTAGGTGTCGAGCGGTGCCGAAGGCGCCATCGAATAGGGTGACGTCGCCCAAAACCCCGCGAATCTGCTTGGCGATGTAGGGATAGTGCGTGCAGCCAAGAACGACGCTGTCGGCTTTCCCGCGATATTCACCAATCAGACTTTCAAGCAGCTCGTGCATGTCGGGTGCGTCGAGGTTGCCCTTCTCGATGCGATCGGCAAGGCCTCCGCAAACCACCGAGCTTGCGTCGACGCGCTTGCCCCATTTGTCATACAAATCTTGGTACTTCTGCAAGTGGATGGTAACGGGGGTGGCCATTACTAGCACGTGGCGTGCTTCGGGGAATTGAGCCGCCTGCTTCAGTGCCGGTTCCAGCCCGATGATGGGAATCTCGGGATGTTCGGCGCGCACGTAGTCGGCAGCAGCGCTGGTAGCTGTGTTGCAGGCGATGACGACGGCTTTAACGCCCTCGTTGATAAGGTTCGAGACGATCTCAGATGTGCGTTGGCAAATCCACTCGGGGTCTTTATCTCCATAGGGAGCATTCGCTGAATCGCCGTAGTAGATAAAATTCTCGTTTGGCAGCAGATCGACGGCGCGACGCAGGACGCTGATGCCTCCTACGCCGGAATCCATCATTCCGATCCAGTTTTCGTAACGCCGTTCAGTCACTTTTTGCCTCACGTCTTGATAATGTCTGTCGGGGCCTTAATGGGGATTGGCCTGCTTAGCCACGGCTGTTAGGCAGCTTTGTGGCTGCCTGGCGGTGTTGCGGCTTTCCAACGGTACCATGGTCGTCGGCCATCATCGCCCCAACGCGGCTCCAACGGAACCGCCATTAGCATCACTCTAGTTTAAAACAGATTGCTTGCAAGTGTCTGCTTTCCAACAAACGCGTTACTCGCATGTTTTAAACTGATGCGATGCAAAACCTAATGCGACTTAAACAATCATTGAAATGAAGCGAGAACGAGTGAGCGTCGAGGAAAAATATCCCCTGTCCGAACATGAGGAAAACCTGCTGGTGAACGAGCTTCTGGGTTCAGGGGCGATGTTCATCATTCTTGGCATTGTCTTTTCGATAGTGTTTACCGGCTTACGCACGGGTGATTGGTTCTGGTCCGTTCTTCAATTTGGTTGGGCATACGAATTCGGACAGGCAATGACGCTTGGCCGTATGCCCGTTGTCGCTGCTGTTGCCGCAGTTGGTTTGCCGGCTTTCTTCATCTTGGTGAATGAGATCGTCGCCGACAAGATTTTGTGGAAGCGCTCGCAGAAGTATCGCGACGATGTAAGAGAGATGCGTTCGGGTATCAACGGCGAGCTCCCGCGCATGAGTTTGGCTTCGCGTGCCGTTACCGCTTCGGTTGCGGGTTTTGCGGAGGAGTTCTTGTTCCGTTACGCCTTGATCAGTTTTCTTGCCTTGACTCTTGGGTGGGTGACCGAGCCGACGTTCGGAATGGTTGCTTCCGTTCTTATCACCTCGTTCGTGTTCACGTCTGCTCATGGCCAGTATGAGCGTTCGTGGGAGCGCATTGTGGTGTTCAGCTACGCATTCGCGTTCGGCGCGGTGTTCCTTGTCACGGGAAGCCTGCTGTCGGTTGTCATCGCCCATGCTCTTTACGATTTCTGCGTTGAAGCGCTTGAACGTCGCAGGATGCTTCGCGATCCCGAGTACTTCGGCGAGGCGGGTGCGCCCGATCATGTGGTTGAAGGGCAGCTCAAAGAGCTGCGCGATTACTTCGACAAGTTCATGAACCGCCGCGATTAACTTATCATTCTGCCGTCAAAACCTTTCGCTGATCAAACATGGGCTCAACGCATATCAAGCGTGAACCCAACAAGATCGAGGTGCGGGTTCGCTGCAGTCCATCGCCGCTCCAGTAAATTCAAACGCAAATCCAACGACGCCGAAACACGGGCCCAACACTGTTGTGTTGGAGTATCATTGACAAAATGAAGTGAATCCAACAACAGGAAGGGACTGCGGTGGAAGACTACAAACAAGAGTTCATCGAGTTCATGGTCGAAAGCGATGTTTTGAAGTTCGGCGAGTTCACGCTGAAGAGCGGTCGTCAGTCGCCCTTCTTCATGAATGCCGGCGCATACGTTACCGGCGAGCAGCTTCATCGTTTGGGCCTTTACTATGCCCGTGCGATCCATGACAACTTCGGCCTGGACTTCGACATTGTGTTCGGCCCGGCTTACAAGGGCATTCCGCTGGCTGTCATCACCTGCATGGCTTTGAACGAGCTTTACGGCAAAGAGGCGCGTTATTGCTCCAACCGCAAGGAAGTAAAGGATCACGGCGCCGACAAGGGCAACCTGCTTGGCAGCGAGCTTCATGATGGCGACAAGGTTGTCATGGTTGAGGACGTCACCACGTCGGGCAAGTCCATCGACGAAACGTATCCCATTCTGAAGGGCGCCGCCGATGTCGATGTCAAGGGCCTTATCGTCAGCCTGAACCGCATGGAGGTTGGCAAGGGCGGCGTCGTTACCGCTCAGCAGGAAGTTCAGGAGAAGTACGGTTTCCCCGTTGCCTCTATCGTTAGCATGGCCGAGGTCACTGAGCATCTGTACAACCACGAGGTTGGCGGGCGTGTCGTCATCGACGATGAAATCAAGGCTGCTTTGGACAAGTACTACGAGCAGTACGGTGTGAAATAGCGTTCAAACCGTGATGTTCGCGGTCATTTGGTTCGACAGGGCAGGGCTCTTATCGTAAAATGACCGAACGCAATGCCAGTGTGGCTCAACGGTAGAGCAACTGATTTGTAATCAGTGGGTTGCGGGTTCGATTCCTGTCACTGGCTCCACAAAACATCAGGTCGGAGGGTTGCTTGTCAGCCATCCGACCTTTCTTTTTGCCGTAAGGCATAGCGAGGTGCCTTGCTTCGCGAGGCGGAATACGCGAACGTGCGCGCCGAGCGGAGGAGCGCAAGCTAGCCCGGGAGCCGTGCGGGCTTTCCGTCGTTGACCGTCGGCGGGCAAGGACGCCCCGAACACCATCGCGTCCCGTTGCGCTTTGGCCTCGCTGCTAGAATCCCCCTCAGAGTTACAAGCTAACAAGTCTTCGATCGCGGCTGGGCGCGATGTCCGCTGTGCGGCTGCTATCTGGCTGGCCGCTGCCTGGCGTCCGCCGCGTAGTCGGCAATCGCGTGCTGCGTTTCGCACCCGTCATATCGCTCGGCAGCGCGGTTCACGTGCAAGCCAGCAAGCAGCCGACACGAATCGCGCACGTCAGTCAAATCAAGTGAAGCGGGGGATGTCATGGATTTGAACGCCATGTACCTAGGAATCGACATCGGAGGCACCTCGACGAAAGTGGGTGTCGTCGACGCATCGGGCGACCTCATCGGCAAAACGCGTTTCTCGTTGCCCGAGCTGCAAACCGAGGCTCAGTGCCGTCAGTACATCGCGCAAATCATCGACTTCGTCCACAGTACGGGCGTGTATGCTTCCGAGCTTGCCGGCGTGGGTTTGGCTGCCCCCGGCATTGTCGTGAACGGCATCCCGCAGCTTACCCCCAACGTCAAGGCTGATTGGCCCACGCTTCTGAACGTTATTCGCAGCGAGTTCGAGGATACCCCGTTCGAGTGCATCAACGACGCTAACGCCGCAGCTCTTGGAGAAATGTGGCGCGGTGCGGCATCGGGTGCTCAAAGCGCGATGCTCGTCACCATCGGTGCGGGAATCGGCGCCGGCATCGTCGCCGACGGTCGCGTTGTTCAGGGCCACGGCGGCGCAGGCGAGATCGGTCATATGACCATCGTCCCCGACGGCCGCCAGTGCCAGTGCGGTCGCCGTGGTTGCGTCGAGCAGTACGCATCGTCGCGCGGTATTGTCGCCAATTTCCGCGAGGCTGAGGCAAACGGCATCGTTGGAACCAGCAAACACGTACCGCAAAACGACACCGACGCGCTGTCGGTGTTCGAGGCATATCGCGAAGGCGATCCCCGCGCCATCTATGCCGTCGACATCTTCACCGACAAGCTTGGCTACGCGCTTGCGCAGGCCACCTGCGTGGTTGATGCCGACGTCATTCTGCTTGGTGGCGGCGTTGCGGGAGCAGCCGATCTGTTCCTTCCCGCGCTTCAGGGAACTTACCGTAAGAACTGCCTTTCCACCTGCGCCGACACGCAGATTCGCGTGGCGACGCTTGGCAACATCGCCGGCATGGTCGGCGTGGTTCGCTACGTCCAAATGATGAGCGAGTCGCTTGACCCGTTCGACAATCTGTTCGGGATGGGCCTGTAATGGCAGTGCAGACCGGCAATGCCGGTGCAACCCCCGTTGTCGATTGCCGCTCGGGTGCGGCGCTTGAGGCGCAGGCCGAGTCGGTGGCCATCGCCAAAACGAAGCAGACCAACGCGCGGTGCTTCGTCTTGTCTGTCATCGCGGGCATGGAAATCGCCCTGGGCGCCACGCTCATGCTGTTCGTGAAGTCCGACGCAACGCTTGGCTTCGCGCCGTCTCAGCTGCTTGGCGGCATCTCATTCTCGCTGGGCCTGCTGTGCGTTATCGTGGCGGGCGCGGAGTTGTTCACTGGAAACTCCCTGATGGTATGCGCGGCATGTTCGCGCAAGATCTCGTGGGGTGCGCTGGCGAAGAACTGGGTCATCGTCTATTTCGGCAATATGGCTGGATCGCTTTTGATGGTTGCACTGATGACCGGCGCGAACATCGCCGCAATGAACTCGGGTGCGGTGGGGCAGACCATCGTCAGCGTTGCGGCGGCGAAGATTGGCCTTGATTGGGGCGTCATCTTCTTCCGTGGCATTCTGTGCAACGTGCTGGTGTGCCTTGCGGTGTGGATGGGTTTCGCCGGCCGCACCGTCATCGACAAGGTGTTCACCACCATGATCCCGGTTATGGCGTTCGTGGCCTGCGGTTTCGAGCACTGCATCGCGAACATGTACTTCTTGCCGCTGGGCATTGTCACACTGGCGACGGGCGGCGCGCAGGCGGGCGCTGCAGCTACGACGGTCAACCTTGCCGGTGCGCTGTTCAACATCAGCGCGGCCACCTTGGGGAACATCGTCGGCGGCGCCGTGTTCGTGGGCCTGCTGTATTGGCTTTCGTACGCGAAACGCTCGTAGGGGCCGGCTGGCAAGCGCGTAGCGGCTGCTAACGCCACTGCGCGGTGGTCGAGTTGGGTTCGAGCCTGCGAGCTAGTCAACCTTCGTTTCGCCGGCAAGAACGCGCTTGTAGTCGGCGTAGTTGTCGCGCAGCAAACGGGGGGTGTCTAGCTCGTAAGGGCATTTCGCCGAGCATTGCCCGCAGTTCAGGCAGTCGTCGATCTTCGCCATTTCGGCTTGCCATTCGTCGGTGAGCCAGCTTGCCGAGGGCGCACGGCGTAGCATCAGCGAAATGCGCGCGCATTGGTTGATCTTGATGCCAACGGGGCAGGGCATGCAGTAACCGCACGCGCGGCAGAAGTCGCCCTGCAGTTCGGTGCGTTCGCGCTGGATGAATTCCTCGATCTCGGGCGTCATTTCGGGCGTGTCGTGCATGTACGAAAGCCACTCGTCAAGCTCGCTTTGGCGCTGGATTCCCCAAATGGGAACGTAGTTGTCTAGGTTTGCCACGTACGCCATCATTGCGCGCGAGTTCGAGATAAGGCCGCCCGACATGCCCTTCATGCCAAGGAAGCCCATGTCGGCGTCGATGCACTTCTGCAGCAGGTCAAGCTCTCGCTGCGTGGACAGATAGTTCAGCGGGTACTGCATGGTGTCGTACAAGCCCGAGGCAACCTCTTCCTCGGCCACGCCAATGCGGTGCGCGGTAACCGAGATGAAGTGGATTTTCCCCTGCGCCTTTGCCTCTAGCATGGCTTCGTACATGCTGGTGCCGTCGCCGGGGCGGTAGCACTGCGCGGGGTTGTGGAACTGGTAGATGTCGACGTAGTTGGTTTTCAGCTCGGTCAGCGAGGTTTCAAGGTCGTCCCAGAACTTGTCGGGGGTCTTCGCCATGGTTTTGGTGGCAATGAAGATATCCTCGCGCTTCGGGCCACGCCAACCGTTGGGGTCGGCCGGATCGGGTTCGCCCCAGTTGCCGAAGGCCAAGCCAAGCTTGTGCTCGCTGTCGCTGTACGCGCGAGCGGTGTCGAAGAACGTCATGCCGCCTTCCCAGGCGTTGCGCAAGATGGAAACGGCGGTTTCGTCGTCGACGCGTTGAATGGGGAGGGCCCCGAATCCGTTGGCGGGCGTGATGATGCCGGTTCTGCCAAGGGTAGCGATTTTCATGGTTCCTCCCTAGTCCTGCGCAGGGTCGCAGTCCGTTGCGCGGAAACCGCGACCCGTTGCACAGGGTCCCTCACTCTCTCCCTAAGGTATAAGGATAAACCCGATCAGGGCGAAAATGATCGCGAAAACGAAAGCGCCTGCGATATCGCGGGGGAAATGGACGCCGCCGACGATGCGGCAGAAGCCGACGACGGCGCAGGCGATTAGGGCGATGGGGCCGAAAACGGGGTTCACCCACCACAGCGCGAAAGCGATGATTGCGGCGCTGAACAGGTGTCGGCTGGGGAAGGACTTGCCGTGCGTGTCCTTTTTGATAAGGGGGTCGATGTCGAAAACCTCGTAGGGGCGCGGCGCGTTGGCGGCTTTGCGAAAAAGGCTGACCAAAACGAATGAGACAGCGGGCACCAGGAACGCTTTCCCGATGCGGGTGTCGCCGGTGGTTGCGGCAAGGAATGCTAGCCAGACAATCGTGCCGATGTAGGCAAGGGCGATGATGCCGACAAGCCCCTTGTCTAGCGCGTTCAGGATGCGCGGTGCGTCTGGGTTGCCGCGAAACGGCGCAGATACGCGCGCGTACCAGGCTGGGTATGTGGGCTTGGGGTTGGAGTTCGTCATGCTTGCCTTCGTTTGAACTGGGCGTTAGCTGCCGTTAAAACGCTTGGATTGTTCCCGTTATGGGTTTATGGCTGGGATGGGTGTGGCAAATACAACCCAAATGGTACTATTAATATTGATTTATTAGAATCTGGAACGTCTCTCAAGCGTTCCATGATCGTGACGCGGAGGGTTGTTGGCCCCGCGCGAGGTGTTGCAATGCAAATCGAATGGGCTTTCATTGTCTTTGCGGTGGCGTTTTTCGTCGCTTATATTATGACGCCTGTTTCGAAACGTCTTGCTATTCTTTTGGGGGCTATCGATTATCCAGGGAATCGTCGAGTGAACACCAAGCCTGTTCCTCGTTGTGGTGGTATTGCTATCTATCTTGGTTTGTGCGCCGGTGCCTTCACGGTTATTTTGGGCGTCCGTGTGTTTGGCTGGCACTTGTCTAACCTTTATGTCTTGTCCGGGGTCAACTACGGTCTTTTGTTTGTGGGCGTGTCTGCGATGTTCGCGGTGGGTTTGATTGACGACATTGTACAGCTGAAATCGTTTACGAAGCTTATCGGGCAGATCATCGCTGCTACCGTTGTTGCATACTCGGGCGTAACCATCGGAAGTGTCAGGCTTCTTGGGTCGGCTACCTATCTGACCTTCGGGTGGGCTGATATCCCCATAACGGTTCTGTATCTGGTGGTTTTCGTTAACATCGTCAACCTTGTTGACGGCCTTGATGGTCTTGCGGCGGGTATCGTCGCTATCGTTTCGAGCTCGTTGCTCTACATGGTTATCGCTCGTGGCTCATTTACTACCGCTCTTGTCATTGTTTCTTTGATCGCTGTTTGCCTTGCTTTCTTGCGATTCAATTTCTTTCCAGCTTCTATTTTCATGGGGGACTCTGGCTCGCATTTGCTGGGAGTTATGCTTGGCATCATTTCAATCATCGGCGTTGCACGCACTCAAGGTGTGGTAAGCATGATCGTTCCGCTTGTTATAGCGGGCGTGCCCGTTTTAGACACAGTTTCGGCGATCATTAGACGCCTTCGCGCCGGCCAGCCGGTCGGTAAGGGCGACGCCAATCACATCCACCATAAACTGTTGAAATCGGGTCTTGGCCAACGTAGGACCGTCGCGGTTCTTTGGTCTTGCACGGCTGGGCTTGCGGTTGCCGGCGTGGCCATCGAGAGCTTTTCAGGTGCTGCTCGGTTTGCTGTCTCGCTCTTCCTTGCGCTCGTGGTCTTTCTGATTGTCTGGAAGTTCGGTTTGTTCAAACCGGTTTTGAAGCACCATTTCGACAATAGCGGGAAGAGCGGTGCCCGAGTTCCTTTGGACGAAAGTGAGGGCTTATGAGCGTTGCGATTCCGTCCGCGAACGAACGCCAGGTCAAGCGCGCTGCTTTTGCTCTCATTTTCCTCTCTTTGTTCGTTGCCATTTCGCTCTTGCTTGTTGACGTTGTTTGCAGGAACTTTGACAATGGGTCCGCCGATACTCAAGTTCAGCATCAGAACCACAAGCTGTTTGCGCCAACAACTGATCAGCCATTTTATGTTCTGTTGATCGGGTCGGATTCGCGTAAGGGCACGGCTTTGTATACAGGGCGTGCGGCAGACCATGCGCAGGTCGATCAGCATTCCGACATCATGACGCTTGTCCGCGTCGATTGCAGCACCAGCACGATCACGCTGCTCACCATTCCCCGCGATACCCGAATGCCTGATGGCACGGGTAAGATCAATGATTCCTTGCTAAGCAACGACCCGAATGAAGTTGTTGCCGCTGCAGAAAGGCTGCTGGGGATTGACATCCCCGGTTATATCATTGTCGATTTTTTGACATTTCCTAAGTTGGTGGATGATTTGGGTGGCGTGACTGTCGATGTTTATCGTGATATCACGGTTTCCAATCCATCCACAGGCGAGAATATCAAGGTTTCTGCTGGAAAAGAGAAGACGCTGACGGGTGACGAGGCCCTGGCACTTGCTCGTGCTAGGAAGCAGTACCCGGGTGAGCAGGATGCTTATAGGCAGTTGAACGTCAGGAACATCGAAACAGCGATCATCGAAAAGGTCGCGCAGATGAACGATGTTGATTCGATTCGTAACGCCATTGCATATCTTCGCGATGATTGCAGCTCGAATATCGATTATGCTGCGTTGTCATCGGTGATCTTCAATTTCGTTATGAACCGTGATCAGCTTACTGTCTACTCAAGCACAGGTCCTTACCGTGGCGACTATCGTGGCTCTGATGGTATTTGGATTTGCTACGACGACCCTGATACTTGGATGGAGATAATTGCCGCGGTCGATGCGGGACTCGATCCGTCCACGGTGCTTGCTTCGCCGCAGTTCAAGTAGATTCTTTCGCGTTTCGGCGGCTTGATCTGGTTTCCATTACAATTAGTAAGGTTGCTCGCCTTTTGAACTGCAAGGAGTTTTTCTTGGGAACCCTCTCTACGATATTGAAAGACCATTGGGAGTGGCGAAAGCAAATCGGCCACTTGGCTGTGTTCGAGCTTATGAAGAAGGCTCGCGGCGCTGCGTTAGGTTGGGCTTGGCTTGCGGTGAAGCCTATCGTCTTCATTGCTGTTTTCTGGTTTGCTCTTGAGGTGGGCCTTCGTGCGGGCGATTCGTCCAGCGCCGATTACCCATACTTCGTTTGGTTGGTTTCCGGCATCATTCCGTGGTTCTATATGTCCGACATGATAGGTACGGGATCGGATGTGCTGCACAGATATGCGTACCTAGTTAATAAGGTCAAGTTCCCCCTCAGTGGTATATCCACTTTGTATTCTCTTTCGGTTTTGCTGATTAACTCTGTTCTGTTTGTTTTGCTGTTTGTAATTTATGCAGCATATGGAATGCCTTGGGATATCCATTTGATTCAGGTCCCGTTCCTGCTGATTCTCATGTTTGTGTTTTGGGACATGGTTTCAATAATGATGTCCCAGCTTTCCGGCATCAGCAAAGACTTTGGACAGCTGATGAAAGCATTTCAGCAACCGTTATTTTGGCTTTCGGGCGTTCTTTTCAATATGAGCGTTCTTGAAACCTCTGGGTTTGGCTGGGCGGCAAACGTCATGCTGTTCAACCCGATCACGTTCTTCGTTACCGCCTTCCGCAATGCTATTTGTGACAAGCTTTGGGTCTGGGAAAACCCCGTCTCGCTTGCTTGCTTTGCGGTGGTGTTCCTGCTCACCTTGGTCGTGATGGCTGCAGTGTATAAACACTTCAACGAGGAGGTTGCCGATGTCCTTTGATGCCGCAGAATCGTCGTTGCTGCAGTCGCTTGGATCACGCGGAGCGGTAAGCGATCAAACCGTTATTCGCTTCGATCACGTTACGAAAACCTATCGTTTGTACAAGTCAGACCGTGGTCGCTTTCTGGGTTTGTTCAATCGGAATACGCGCGAGCTGGTTGCGGAGGTCAATGCGAATGACGACTTGTCCTTCTCAATCAAAAAAGGCGAAGCGGTTGCGCTTATTGGCCGAAACGGCGCCGGTAAAAGCACGGCCCTGAAGATGATCACGGGCGTTAGTCACCCTACAAGCGGAACGGTCACTGTCGACGGTCGTGTCAGTGCTCTGCTCGAGTTGAACGCAGGCTTTGATGGCCAGCTTACCGGTCGCGAGAATTTGTCTCTTCGCAGCCAGGTTTTGGGTATGTCTAAAGCTGAGTTCAAAGAGGTAGAGGAAGCGGTTATCGACTTCGCCGATTTGGGCGTGTACATCGATCAGCCAATGAAGTCGTATTCCAGCGGTATGAAGGCCCGACTGGGTTTTGCTTTCGCCGCCTCCATCGACCCCGATATCCTTGTCGTAGACGAGGCTCTTTCCGTTGGCGACAAAAGCTTTAAAGCGAAGTGCATCAAGCGCATGCGCGAGATCATGTCGAAGGAAGACGTAACGGTTTTGTTCGTTACCCACGATTCGTCAGCGGCGCAGGAGTTCTGCACCAGAGGTTTGGTTCTTGACAAGGGCAAGCTGATGTACGATTCGACCATCGATGACGCGGTCGCGTTTTACGAGAAGAATTACTAGGAGGTTGTTGTGAACGACTCAAAAGCGTTCGCTGCCATTCTTGCAGGAGGGTCTGGAACCCGCATGGGAAACCATGACAAGCCGAAGCAGTTCTTGATGCTTGGTTCCAAGCCCATCATCGTTCACACCATCGAGAAGTTTTGCGTATCTGGTCGGTTTGCTGCTGTGATAGTGCTTTGCCCCCAGGCTTGGATTCATCAAACGCAAGACTTGTTGAAGCGCTTTTGTCCTCAATTCGCTGACTCTGTCATCGTGACTGCGGGTGGCGCCACGAGAAATGAAACGGTAAGAAACGCTGTTTCGTATGTTCGCAACCACTTTGAAACCGACGCCGAAACCGTTCTGGTCACCCACGATGCTGTCCGACCGTTCGTTTCGTATCGCATTATTGATGACAATATTCGCCTTGCCCAAGAGGTGGGTGCTTGCGACACCGTTGTTCCGGCTACGGACACGATCGTCGAAAGTCTTAACGGAACCGAGATTTCGAATATTCCAAGTAGAAATATCTTGTATCAGGGTCAAACGCCCCAGAGCTTCAAGTTGCATGAATTAGAGCGCCTAATGAGTAGTTTGACGCCCGAGGAGGAGCAAACGCTAACGGACGCATGCAAGATTTTTGTTTTACGCGGTGAGAAGGTTGCTCTCGCCCAAGGTGATGTCTCTAACATGAAAATCACTTATCCGCAGGATTTACGAGTTGCGACTGCGTTGATCGAAGGTTAGCTATGCTGAATTGCGTCTACCGACTTACATCGCCGCGCGTTTTTGAGCCAGTGCTTCTTGATTTGCAGCCTGCGGAAACGGACGTGATCATTCGTCCGACTTTTCTCTCTATATGCAATGCCGATATGCGCTATTACCGAGGCGCTCGTAGCATCGAGGTTCTTGCTGAAAAATTACCCATGGCATTGATTCACGAGGCTATTGGGGAAGTTATCAGTGACCCTAACGGGGTTTTTTCTTCGGGCGATCGAGTGGTTTTGGTGCCTAACGCGCCGCTCGAACATGATCTTTTTAGAGCTGAAAACTATATGAGGAGCAGTCGTTTTTGCGGCAGCGGTTTCGACGGTTTCATGCAGGAACTTGTCGCCTTGCCTTTGTCCAGGGTGGTTTCGCTTCCAGATGCCGTCAATGATGAAGTTGCGGCATTTACCGAGCTGGTTAGCGTGGCGATGCATGCCGTGACGCGTTTTGATGCAATTGCTCACGAAGATAGAAAAGATCTTGCAGTTTGGGGCGATGGAAATCTCGGATTCATCGTGTCGCTATTGTTGAAGTCTCGTTTTCCTGAAGCTCAAATTCATGTTTTTGGGCGTAACGATTACAAGCTGAATGATTTCACCTTTGCTGACGATGTCTGCCTAACGTGCGATATCCCCGATTCTCTTTCGATCGATCATGCCTTCGAATGCTGTGGCGGAGATGGATCCGCTTCGGCAATCGATCAGATAATTCGATACTCCAAACCTGAAGCAACCGTTTCGCTATTGGGCGTTTCCGAAAACCCTGTTCCCATTAATACTCGCATGGTGTTGGAAAAGGGCATGCGGCTTTTCGGAAGCAGCAGAAGTGGTCGTGCCGACTTCCAGGCTGTTGCCGCTCTGTATGCACAACAGCCTGCGATTGTAGATTATTTGACATCGTTGGTGGGCAGCGTGCAGACCGTGTCTTCGATTCGCGACATCTCGAAAGCCTTTGAGACGGATCTTCGCAAGAGCGGTGGTAAAACCATCATGAAGTGGAATCTCTAGGCAAATGAGCAAAGGTCTTTTAAAGCGATTTTTCGTTCCGCTGGCGGGTGGACTGTTTAATGTTGTCTATCGCATGTGCTGTTGCTTCCCTCGTCGCGATGAGGTCTTGTTTGTTTCCAGGAAGTCAAAAACCCCTTCTTACGATTATCTTGAGTGCGCAAAAGCTTTTGAACGATATGGATATGCAGTCGTCTTTCTGTCCGGGCATTTAAAGAAAGGCGAAACGCTTGCGTATATTAAGCTGGTGTTTCGTCAGATCTACCATTTGGCGCGTTGTCGAGTCTGTGTAATAGACAGGTATGATCCGGTAATAAGCTTGCTGTCGTTAAGAAGCGTTCGCGAAGATGCGCCGAATTCTTTCAATGATGACATTCCTGTTGAGCCAGTTGTGATTCAGCTTTGGCACGCGTTCGGCGCTTTTAAGAAGTTTGGCTACCAGTGTCTTGATATGCCTGAGGGTCATACGCGTGAGGAAGCTGAGCTTTTCAAGATCCATCGAAATAATTCTTGGGTCATCTGCTCCGGTGAGGGGGCGCGAGCGGCTTTCTCAGAGGCGTTTTCTTGTCCAGTCGATAGGGTGATACCACTCGGCCGACCTGAATATCGCAGGCTCCTCGAACTCGGCTCGTCAAATATTGGGGTCTGTGGCGAAACAGACAAGTACCGCGTGCTTTTTGCCCCTACTATTCGCAAGTACGACAACGATACGGATCCATTTGCTGTCCTTAAGCAGGCGATGCCCGAGTGTCTTGATGGGAGCGCTTTTGATCTTTTGTGGTCCGACCACCCTTTGGCTTCAGGGAGCGATGTGGTTGAAAGCTCTTTAGAACGGCTGCTTGAAGCGGATCTGGTTATTACCGATTACTCTTCAATTGTTTATGAAGCCTATCTGCTCAAAAAGCCCGTTCTGTTTTTTGAACCGGATATAAACCATTACCGTTATACGCCTGGACTGAATGTCGACCCGACCGTGAAATGCCCCGACTTGGTTTTCTTTGATTGCGGGAGTTTGTCTAAGGCGGTCGAGGGTTTGAAAGACGGTTCACGAAATTATGAATTCAGCCAACTGGATAACTTTGTTGGGGCTGCGTTCGACGGAGCTTCCGTCGATCCTGCCGAGGCCCTTGCTGATTTTGTATGCGAGGGACTAGCGAAAGGTGCATTGTGAAAAGTAAGGTCGTGTCGCTCGCCAAGCGATCTGTTAAAAGGTTGGTAAAAGACGCTTCGCTCGGACTGCTTTTTCCTTTGATGTACAAGTACTTTTCCAGAAAACCTGTGGCTCGTGGTCGCGTCCTTTTTTTGGAAACTAAAGAAACCGAAATGCCTGACAGCTTTGATTTAATGTTTAGGCGTTTACAAGAAGATCCAGGGAAGTCCCCGCGTTATCTTTCGTTAAATCAAAATCACGTTTCGCATTGTCAGTATCTTAAAAACTGCGTTAATGCCCTTCACGACATCTCGCGTGTTGAGGTGGTTTTCTTGTCTGACGCGTCCGATTTGGTTAGCTGCATCGATCTTCGGCCCGAAACCCGCGTTGTGCAGCTATGGCACGCGTGTGGCGCGTTCAAAAAATGGGGTATGAGCACAGCCGATCTGAAATTCGGGGGAAACCGCAAGCAATTACTCCGACATCCGTTTTACAAGAACCTTTCGTTGGTTACTGTCAGTAGCCCTGAGGTGGTCTGGGCTTACGAAGAGGCGATGGTTTTAGGGGATCAGCCGGGCGTTGTTCGGCCTCTTGGCGTCAGCCGAACGGATAAATTCTTCGACGAGCATTTTATCGCTCAGTCGAAAAGCAATGTGGAGGAGGCCGTTCCAAAGGCAAAGGGCAAAAAGGTTCTTTTGTATGCACCGACCTTTCGGGGAAGGGTGTCGCAGGCTCAGGGGCCAGACAAGCTTGATATCGCTGGCTTGAAAGATGCTCTTGAGAAAGAATGGGTGTTGTTGATTAAGCATCATCCGTTTGTGAAGAAAACGCCTGAGATTCCCGAAGATTGCTCGGAATTCGCGATTGATGTTTCCAACACGCTCCCTATTGATGAATTGCTGTGCGTTGCCGATGCGTGCGTCTCGGATTATTCGTCCCTGGTCTTTGAATATTCCCTTTTCGGAAGGCCAATGGCGTTCTTTGCTTATGACGTCGATGATTATTGCGATTGGCGTGGCTTTTACTACGATTATGATTCGCTGACGCCTGGTCCAGTGTTCCGTGAAAACGCTGAGTTGATTGATTATTTGACGAGAATCCCTGAAGTATTTGATGTTCAGAGGGTTCGATCATTTCGCGATAAGTTCATGAGCGCCTGCGATGGGCATTCGACTGAGAGAATCTACGAAGAGGTGTTTGTTCCTCCGCTGGATTCCCCTGGAAAGAAAAAGGCTTACGATCTCCTGTCGAACGAGGATCCTCATGGAATCGATATCAGCATTGTTGCTCCTGCCTACAATGCTGGGTCGAAGATAAATAAATGCATCGAATCGATTCTGGCTCAGACGTATCCTAAGGATCGAATGCAGGTAGTAATAACCGACGATTGCTCTTCAGATGAAACCTGGGAAGTAGTCAAAAACTATGCTGATCGTTATCCGGGGCTGTTTGATGTGGAGAGGTTTGCGAAGCCCTCGGGTTCTCCCTCTCGACCTAGGAATTGCGGACTAGAAAGGTCGAAGGGGAGGTTTGTCTTCTTTCTAGACGCGGATGATTGGTTGGGACCGGAAGCGATTGAACGTATGCTCGATCATGCGGTTGAATGGCAAAGCGATGTTCTGTTGGTTAAGCTGATCGGCGAGAATGGCAGGAAAACGCCACGTTCAATGTTCACGCATAATCAGCCAAAAGCGGACATTCGCGATTCGAAGATTTGCTGGACCTTTGCGCCATTGAAACTTTTTCGCAGGGATTTGATATCAGATATTCGATTTCCGGATGATATGCCCGAGGATATCCCCTTCGTTCTTGAATCCTATCTGAGGGCAAAAGTAATATCTGTCGCTGCGGATTATGACTACTATCATGTTTCTTGGGACCCAGCCGATGAGCACGTCTCTGTGAGTACATGGGATGATCCGCATTCAAACATCAGGATCTATAAAAGGATCCTCAACTTAATTGAGAGGTATGGGCTAGACTATACGGAATTAAGTGTTTTGCAAAGTCGTTTACGCGATCGCGATTACGCGATGACGTGCAGGGTGCTCGCTTCTTCCGATACAGAATTAAGCTCCGAGGAAAAGCTGATCTTGGAGCTTATCGGGAACACCGAGCGCGATTTGTGGTAAGCGGTCGTGCGCGATCGATGAAGATAGGTGAATTCAATGGGGTCGTTTTCGGCAAATTTTAAGAAGAAAATCAAAAAAAAGGTATTTCGCAAAAGCAAAGAGATCCTTCCGGAGAAGGCAGTTCTCGCTATTCAGAGGGAACGCCTTGAGGGGGGTGGCCCGAGTCGTTTTTCACAGGATTCATATGCTAGCGCGAATTCATTTAGCGTCGTCTCGGCTGTTTACAATGTTGAGAAATACTTGGATGAATATTTGGAAAATATGCTTAACCAGACTATCAAGAAGGATCAGCTTCAGCTGGTTTTAGTGGACGACGGTTCCACTGATGGTACTGCGGCAAAGATCGCCGAATGGGTGGCTCGTTATCCAGATCTTATTAAGTATATCCGCAAGGAGAATGGCGGTCAGGCGAGCGCGAGAAACGTCGGTCTTGATTACGCGACAGGGGACTGGGTTACATTCATTGACCCGGATGATTTTGTTTCTCGTTCGTATTTCGAAGAAGTTGATAAAGCTATAGTTGCCTATCCCGACTTGCGTTTTATTACCTGTCGAATTGTTTTCTTCAATGAAACCAAGGGTGAATACTTTGATAATCACCCGCTTCGATCGGAGTTCGATAGCGAAGTATCGCTTTACAACGTAGACGATGACTATATGCCGATTACCTTATCGGCAAGTAAGAGTTTTTTCAAGATCTCAGGCATCGAGGAAGTTGAATTGCGGTTCGACGAGCGTATTAAGCCGAATTTCGAAGATGCGCATTTTCTGAATTGTTATCTTCTTTATCAGAAGGCAGGTCGTGTTGCGTATTTGCGTGAGCCTATTTACTACTATAGAAAGAGGGAAGACGGCTCATCGACTCTGGACTCTGCGTGGAGCAGCCCGGATAAGTTCTCTACAGTTCTTTTGAGAGGGAAGCTCAACTTGCTTGAGCGAGCTTTGGAAGAACGCGGGCACGTTCCTTTCTATATCCAGAAAACAGTTCTGTACGATCTCCAGTGGTATTTTAAAGCCCTGGTTGGACATGAGGAAAAGACTCATCGTTTCATTGCCGAGGGTCTTGACGTCGTTTTCTGGGATTTGCTCGGAAAAATATTCGATTTGATCGACGACTCTACGATAGAGAAAATGCCCGGTAGCTGGCTTAATTTCGAGATGAAGTATGCTTGTTTAAGCCAATTTAAAGGAACCACGCCGAGTAGTTCGACTATATATATCGAGAGGATTGACCCGACGGCAAATTTGATGCTAGTTAGATCGTCGGATGCGGATTATTCGATGAGCATTAACGGCGTTGCCATCGAACCGCTTGAAACGAAAATCGAAACGCGTACTCTTTTCGGAAAACCATTCTACTCGTTGTGCTTTTCCTGGTTCCCTATTGGCAAAGAGCGGGATACCCTGTCTTTCTGGTTTAAAGAAGGCGAGAAAGAAGTCTGCCTTTCGGTTGGTGGCAAAAGAATCTTCCACACCATACAGTGTTCTCAATTGGTTTCTCTTTTTGAGAAAAATTGGGGGGATTATCCTCAGTCGGATCCCGAAACTTGGATCTTTTTGGATAGGGACACCCAAGCGGATGACAATGCAGAGCATTTATATCGATGGGTTCTGAATCATCACCCTGAAAGGAAGTGCTATTTCGCACTTCGAAGAGAGGCTAAAGATTGGGATAGGTTGAAACAAGACGGGTTCAACCTGATTCCTTTTGGTACTAAAGATTATGAGCGGGCGTTGAGGGGATGCTCGACGATTATTAGTAGTCACGCGGATGGCTTTGTGCATTCTTATTTCGGCGATAACTACCATAAATCAAAACGGTTTGTCTTTTTACAGCATGGGGTAACTAAAGACGATCTTTCGGGGTGGCTGAATGGGAAGCCAATTGATCTTATGCTTACGACGGCTCGGGCTGAGCACAACTCGATAGTGTCGCAGGGTTCTCAGTATTCGCTAACACCTCGCCAGGTTTTTCTTTCAGGTTTCCCACGGCATGATGCGTTGTTGAGGAAAGAGGCAAATAGAAAAACGATTCTCATTATGCCGACATGGCGAAATTCATTGTGCGGCGAGAAGCTCGGGAAGGGCAACATAAGGGCGCTTAATCCAGAGTTTGGGGATTCCGTCTACAAGAGAGCATGGGAGAAGTTATTAGCGTCGCCTGTTTTAAAGAAAATTTCCGAGGAAAATCAAATGCCTATCGTTTTTTTCCCGCATGCCAACACGTACCCCTATCTTGAGGCTGGTGTTTTGAAGGTCCCAGAATATATTGAGGTGCTCGGCAATCAAAAAGGCGATTCAATACAGCAGGTGTTCGCTGACGCTGCAGTTGCGATAACGGATTATTCTTCAACGGCTTTTGAAACGTCCTATCTTGGAAAGCCTTGCATTTATTACCAATTCGACAAAGAGGATTTCTTTTCGGGGACCCAAGCTTATTCGAAAGGTTACTTTAGTTATGAGAAAGACGGGTTTGGGCCTGTTGTAGGTACTCAGATTGATTTGGAAAAGGAATTGACGGATTGCTCGCTTCGTGGTTTCAATCCAACGAAAGTCTTCAAAGAGCGAATGGATAAGTTCTTCGAGTATCGTGACGGTCGTTGCTGCGAACGAGCGTATGAAAGAATCGATGCTCTATGCAAAGGGGAATTTTAATTATAGGATAGATGTCGAAATATCAAATAATCCATAGTTTCGGTCGCCTGCTTCAAGCTTTGATAAGCTGGGAGTAGGCGATTTTATATCAATATCTTTAGAGGGCAGATGCGCATTATAGAGATCCCCCTCTTTATCTCTATTGTTGCTGGTGGCGGTTTCAGTTTTGCCCTGCTGTGAATGAGTCGCTCATTCCGAAAGATGCTGCTGACAATTTGCTTTTCGGGATTACCAGATCAGGAGGTGTTGGAGGGGCGGTCTTACCGGCAATCACGCCCCCATTGTCATTCAAGAGGTCTCTTGAAGACGAAGGTTGATTTCGGATGAGACCTGTTTGACGACGTGCTGCGCTGCTTTGCGAGCGGCGACTGTGAGAAGATGGGGTTTCTGCGTTTCAATGTGCATGGCCAGTGAACGCGCTTCATGTGCTCGACCGAGGATGGCTCCAGGTTGCGGCATCTGGGAAACGGTGACATGCTGCACGATATTGAACACAGGTAGTTGCTTTCTCTGCTGGGGTTTCCTGTAGGGCTTTTCCGACGCTGCGCTCTTTGAAGGGCGAGAAGATAATTTAGACGGGTAGTGTGCCTGACCTGGTTTGTATATGAAGCATGCGCCTGTTGGGAACTAGATGAGCACATCGGTCGTTGTGCAAATCGTCCGTTCGATAGCGCTGGTCGAGTGCCTCTCGAGCGACAACGAGTGGCTCGCCCATGTCGACGTCAAGCTAGTCAAGGTGGGCTCTGAACTGAACCCGCACGAGTATGTGCTGTGGCGCTCAAGGGGCTGCCATAATTTTGAGTGTTCGGGCGACCAAGCCTATCTCGGTTTGGCTGATATAAGTTTGAAGTCGGAAGCGGCCGAGGGGGTCTCCAAGATGCCCAACGACTCGATAGTTGATGTTATTTATCCGGCCTTCGTCAACGAGGAGGAACGGGGAAACTCCAGGGATTATCGTTCGGCATCGATATTCTGACGTTTGCCAATCAAGTAAAAACGCCAAACGTTGTTTCCCAGTACCCGATTGGTGTGGAAATGCGTTAACGACTCGTAATCAATCAAGAGTTTAATCACTACAGGAGTCTTTATTAATGCGATGCAGCCACGTTAAAGCAAAACCCCAAGACCAATTAATAAGCAGGGAGAAAAGGTAAGAAACACCGAGCAAAAGCAAGAACACCAAAGGAGACCATTTCGGCAGGTATATAATACTTTGGCACCAGTGATAACAGAAGAATGAATGCGTAAGCCAGATATTTGTACTATGTTTGCCTACGGATTCCAAGGGCATCCGCACAATCATTCCTGGCTTCGTTGCAAAGAGGATCGCAAGGCAAAGGCATATAATCGGCGCCCAAAAGAAGTCATAACGCATTCCGACATCTAGCTTATAGCGTAGGGCTACCAGGAAAGCTAAACACAGAAATGATAATAAAGCAGCCGGTGCACTCCCTGCATACTTCGCCTTTGCCTTTGAAAGCAAATCCCAACGGGCAAAGAGACACCCCATCAAAAAGCATGCAGACCACTGCATCGTTTGATATAGCTTATCCCAGAGAACACTCTTTGTGAAATCGGTTGCCCAATCAGCTTGATTGATTGAGGGAATCAACCATATGACAACAGCGTTCCAGATGCAGATTGCCAATAAATCCACGGTGAATGTAGCGTGCTTCCTGCTGAAATAACGCACCATTATAGGAAATGTCAGCAATAGAATAAGATAGTCGGTAAAGAACCGCCACTCGCCATTGTAAGAAATATTTAATCCAGTTGCATTCCAGAATATGGTTGAAATGCTTGTTTTGATATGCGGGTCGCCTAGCGCAATGGATAGAGGTACCACGATGGCAAAGACCTTAAGATAGGGAGCGTAAAGCCCCTTAATCTTGTTCATCGTAAATTCGGAAAGAGAGAAACTTGCTGAATTTGCATCAGCGCAATCAGAGTGCTCTTTTTTTGATTGGTAAGACATCCAAGTGCCATATCCACCCAAAAACAGAAATAGTGCCACACATATTTTGCCGAAAAGTCCGAATAGCATAGCCGAGTCAATACCGGAAAATTCAAGAACTGGGATATATGAGCTTCCATCTTGAATCCTATTTGGAAAAGCAAACAAATGATGATAAAGCATGAGGATAATCGCGAAGCCCTTCACAAGTTTTGTGTCTTCCCGACTAAACGTATTCATGGAATTCAAACTTTCCTCCGTAGCTTAAAGCCCGAATGATATTGCCTAAGTATGGATTGGATGTCTTTATGTATCGACCATGCAGTTACCTTAGGCCTCTTCTGCGCTGCATCGGATTCAGCCATTCCGGCTTCTCCATTGGTTTTCGCTCGATATAGTACCTAAGGGAGGAGTCTCGCTGCAATTGTTGGTGCAAGGAAAGCTCAATGCGGTCGGTTTCGACCAGGAAAATGATCATTGTCTAGAATTGATAACGGCTAAGAAATCGATTCAGCATAAAAGCAGAGGTCGCAACGAGGGGTTTAGACCAAGATGCCCTGCGTTTGGGCGCCCACATCGCTCCCTGTCTCGAGCCAAGTCGCTGTAGGAATCGGCAGCTAGCACCACCGCCGACAACGCGCTTGTTGATCGTAAGGTTGTCGCTGGGATGTTTATGCGATTCTGTAGGACAAAAGAACGCTCCGACGAAAGGCGTTGATACAGGTCATTGCCCTTTTTCTCATACCGAACAGTTGCTTCGATCTACTTTCCCAGCTAGATGAAAAGTGGGTCTGCTTGCTAATGCTTTCGCAGGTCAGGCACTAGGAACCGTTAAATTAATATTGTTCTCAGTGGTGCCAGTGAAAAAAGAGAGAGTGCTCGT
Organism: uncultured Eggerthellaceae bacterium; assembly: GCA_934668515.1. GTDB lineage: Bacteria > Actinomycetota > Coriobacteriia > Coriobacteriales > Eggerthellaceae > UMGS1502. Next base: position 13,178 of record CAKUNS010000015.1, on the reverse strand, counting down.
CATGTGGCAGGTCCATGAAGTGCAACTGCAGAAACAGGTTGAGAGGTTGAGGGCGGGCCGCCTATGGCCGCAGCGAGCTCGCCAAGGGTCTAACCTTCGTGTATTCGGGCTCTATGTTGTCGCTCGAGGGCTCCTCCCGAGGGGGCGCAGGATAGAAGGCGGCGTGGGCTCGCGGTTGAAGGCGGTTTTCGGGAACTGCGGGGCTCGAAGTGCTACGACGATTCTATGCGGGACGATGTGAGAGGGAGCTCCACTATCAGACTCTGTGTCCCCATTATTGAGATTAACTGACTAGAATCGCACCTTTATCCTATAAGCCCCTTTTTGGCGATTCCCTTTTTCCCATTGTTTTTCAGCGTCGGTGCTTTGTGGGATGCTGATTTTCGCCTGTTTTGCCGACCGGGCACACGTAGTGTTTCTTGTGATTTTGGGCACTTTTTAGGAAAGGTATGCTCTTGTACTGTTGGGCGGATAGAGAAGCCATTTCTTATTCAGGAATGCAGTTAGGATCATCTCGCATTTTTTAGGATCTTCCGAAAGAGTGATTTGCTGCTCTTATTAGAGTCTGGGGCTGTTGCATTGATGGCGAATCTATTGGGGTCGCTGTTGTTTAAAAGATGTTTCTCGCAGAGGTTTGCCCTTTCGAGAGCCGTGCCGGCTCCATGAAGCTCATTCGCCAGATTCCTCAATCCGATTGCGGATCCTTCCTGCTTGTAAATATAATTGCGTGATTTGTACTGCTGGTTGGCGGCTGTTTCGGTTTTAGTCCAGCTGTGAACGCATCGACCATCCCAGAAAATATCGCTGGCGATTTGTTTTGCGGGGTTGCCGGCCCAGGAGGTGTTGGAGGGGATGGTCTTCCCGGCAACTACACCCATCGCGCCAACAATGGAACCCGATCCTATAGTTGTCCCTTTAAGGATGAAGCTGCTTTGGCCAAGCCAGACGTGGTCGCCTATTAGCACATCTTTCGAGGGGTTGATTCTTTGTAATGTTGTTGAGTCGTAGACCAGGTGTGGATCTGCGGTTCTTATCCAGATGCCGAAAGAGTATAGGCCCCCGGAGCCGATAAGCACATGTCTCTCTTCCGATACGATAACGTTTAGTGTGCCATTGAGATAATTGTCGGACCCCATAGCGAAAGAGCAGTTGTTATGCAAGGTTAGGTTAAGGAAATATGTGTGCTTATTGCTCGAGAGAACAACAAGGCTATTGTCGCCTTGGAATTTAACCCTTCCTTCGATCTTCACACCAGGTTCGACGAGGAGGACATTGTTTTTGCCCGCGAAGGTGATAGACGCGTTATTTTGCAGTGATGGGGGGGTGCCAAGAAGCAAGTTGCCTTCAAGTCGATCGAAATCCGAGGCTTGCTTTATTGCTTGCATTTAGGCTCCTTATGATGTTTGTTTCAGGGTGTTGCCCGTGGTGATGGACAACCGAATCTGGGTTAAAGCTGTCGTTAGCCTATACTGAACGATTGTAATTATAGTCGGTAATAAGGTTTTATATGCAGCTCTACTCTCTTCAGTTTGTTCTGTTCATAGCGTCTGTCTTGGCTGTTTACTATTTAGTCGGAAAGACCCGGATCGGGGGGGGGCAGTGGCTGGTTTTGCTGTTCGCGAATCTAGTATTCTACGCGGTATGCGGATGGCAAAACCTGGTCTTTGTTCTTTTTACAGCGACGACAACTTGGTTGTCGGGGTGCTTGTTTTGGCGATTCGAGCTTCGCTCGAAAGATGAGCGTGGTAGTGCCGAAAGCAGGCAACAAAAGAAGGCTATTAAGCAAAAATGGCAACATCGGAAATGGCTCGTTGCCCTAGCTTGCTTGATTGCGAATTTCGGGATTCTTTCTTATATCAAGTATTGGAACGTTCTGCTCGCTAATTTTGGTGCGGGTGAGTCGTTCCTTGCATCGCAGCTGCTCCTTCCTTTGGGCATCTCGTTTTACACGTTTCAATCGATGGGCTATCTGATCGATGTTTATAACGGCAAATACGAAGCCGAGCGAAATTGGGCAAAGCTTCTATTATTCGTGTCTTACTTTCCCCAATTGATCCAGGGCCCAATCAACCGATTTGATGCTTTGGCTTCTCAGCTGTGCGAACGTCATTCTTTTGATTTCGAGAACTCGCGAAGAGCGTTTCTTTTAATTGGTTTTGGCGTTTTAAAGAAGTTTGCGATCGCAGAGCTCCTGGTTAAAACAATTTCGATGTGTCTCGATGGTATTGGTACGACCACGCCGGGCTCCATCATCGTGTTCGGCATCCTCCTGTATTCTGTACAGCAGTACTGCGACTTCTCGGGCGGCATCGACATGGTGCGCGGCGTGTCGCAGCTGTTCGGCGTGCGCATGGCCGAGAACTTCCGACAGCCCTACTTCAGCGTCTCGCTGGGCGACTTCTGGCGCCGCTGGCACATCACGCTGGGCGCGTGGATGCGCGACTACGTGTTCTACCCGTTCGCCCTGCGCCCGTCCATGAGGAGGCTGGGCGAGTGGTGCTCGGCCCACCTCGGCCAGCACGCCGGCCGCACGCTGCCCGCCTGCGTGGCCAACGTCCTGGTGTTCTTCCTGGTCGGCCTTTGGCACGGCGCCGAGGCCCACTACATCTGGTGGGGCCTGTACAACGGCCTGGTCATCGCTGCCGCCGACTTGGCTGCGCCCCTGTTCAAACGTGCGCTCTCCGCGTTGCGTGTTGATCCCGCCGCAAAGGCATGGCACGCATGGCGCGTGGTCCGCACGTTCGTCGTGGTGAACATCGGCTGGTACTTCGACCGCATTTACAACTTCGGCGATTGCCTGCAGGCTTTCCACAACACATTCTTTTATTTCCGGTCGAGCAAATTCTTTTCAACGCTGGCGGGTTTCAAGATCCAGTATCTAGAACTCTGCCTCGCTCTTGCGGCTATCGGCTGTGTTGTGGTGCTGGTCGTGAGCATCCTTCGCGAACGTGGCGTTGATGTTTCCGAAAAGCTTTTGTCGCTGCCCGTTGTGTTTCGAATCGCGATTTATCTAGTGGCTACGCTATTAGTCTTGTTCTCATTTTTGCTCGTCCCCACTTCTGGAGGGTTCATGTATGCGAATTTTTAAGCGGTTGGTTGCTGTAGCGGCGTTCGTGGGCCTCTTGGCGCTGTGCAATTTGGTTCTGTCTTTTGGGCTGATCCAGTATGGTTCAAGGGTTCAGGCGACATGGTCGGATTACGATGCTGATCCGAATATCGATACGATTCTGATTGGCAATTCGCTGGTGGAGAGGGGAATTAACCCTTTTGTCCTTGATTCAAAATGCGGCACCAATTCTTGTAATCTAGGTACATCGCAGCAGGAGCTTGAGGAATCTTACTTAGGGATAAAATCTTGCGTGGAAAGAGATAACGTCAAGACGGTGGTTTTGGGTGTTGAACTCTCATATTTCAAAAACGAAAGTTACCCTAATCCAGCTTCACCGTTTATGTATGAAAAGCGTCAGCGAGAGGGTTTTTCCGAAGGGCTTTTCGATGCAGCGTATTGTTTGAGGCAACCTGGTCAAGTTTCCGCCGCTTCGTCAATTAACTGGCTTTTCCCCTGGGTTGAATATCATATCGGATTGAATAAAAAAGCAATTACTTCCAATATCGAAAACCGTTTAAGCGGTAAGACCCCTCAAGAAGTGACGTCAACGGTTGGCAGTAATTTCGCGTGGGATGGTAAAGGGTACGGAAATACGACGGACCGATATTCGTTCAACGATGGGTCGTTGGTCACATACGCGAATTATTACAAGAACGTTGACACTCCCTTAAACGAAAGGAAGATAGGCATCTTAAAAGACATCTGTGCCTTGTGTAAGGCCAACGGCGTCGATCTCATAGTGACCGTCTCTCCGATAATGCCATACAACACAATAGATTACGGTTCGAATTATTTTGAGACCATGGATGCGGTCCGTGACGCCGTGAATGAATACGGATATCGTTTTTTTGATTTCAATATGGTCAAGGAAAGCCACTTCTCTTTTGATGAGAAATATTACTACGATTATCAGCATTTAAATCGAGAGGGCGCCGAAGCTTTCTCTTCGGTGCTTGCAGAGGTTCTGCTGAATGAGAAGCAGGGAATCGATTCCTCTGATTATTTTTACAGTAAGGAAGATTTTTACCTTGCGAATTCAGGCATTCTTGCTGCATCTTTGAAGACGAAGGCCCAGGGTGGAGAAGTAATTATGGATGCTGGTGTGATTTCGGGGTCTGACATAACCGCAGAATATCGCTATTCGTATAAAAAGAAGGGTGAAAAAGAGTGGCAACTGGTTTCAGACTATTCTGGTGATAAGCATACCGAGGTAGTCGTTCCTGAAAAGGGTGATTACATAGTGCGCGTTGAAGTAAAGCAAGAAGGATCCGACCTCGATTCGGAAAAATATAGAACAATGGGCGTAAAGGTTAAATAGCGGTTGGCAGATTCGACTTGTTTTTTTGCTTCCGTCTTCCCAAGAGTCTGCCGGTGTTGGCGACTACTTTATCGCTTCTTTATATCGCGGTTAACCACTTATGGTTAACCGCTTTTTTCGGTGCTGTTCGGGTGGGTAGGCCTCCAAAACTGTTTTTTTGGATCGGGTTTCGTCGGGGCCTAATGTTCGATTCCATGTGGTGCGTTTGGGGTGCTTTTACCCTCATGTTGAAATAGCGGGTATCATGTTCTTCAGCATTGCAACAGTGGCTGCATAGTTTGAAGGGATTTGATGCGTGGCTAGAAACAGTCGAAAACGCAATACCGATATCGATATTCAACGAGGTGCTCATGCGGCCCCTAGTGGGCGTCATGCCGCTACGCCTTCTGTGCAGTCGGACGACAGCCAAGGTGTTGCTGCGGCCGGTGGTCGCGATCCGCACGTTTCAACCCATGGTGTTCGCGCAAGCAAGCACGCGATCGCTCGACACTCCCGCGATGTGGAGCTTGGCAGGGAAGCCACGGCTCAGCAGCTTTTCCCAGAGTACGTGAAAAGCCGACGTCGCAAGCGTTTGGTAAAGCGTATCCTCGCTGTGGTTCTTTCCATTCTGCTGGTTTTTGCTGTGGCCGTTGGAGGCTATGCGGCGTGGTTCATGGCGCAGCTCGATTCCAAGATCGCGCTTGATACGCGCTCTTCTGAAGATATCGAGGGCGTTCTCGATGACGCGGATGTTTCTCAGCCGTTTTACATGCTGCTGCTGGGTTCCGATTCTCGCGAGAATTCAGGCACGTCCGATGAGGCTATGTACGCACCCGGGCAAGAGCGCTCTGACGTCATCATGCTTGCGCGTATCGATACGGGAAGCCAGAAGGTCACGCTTGTTTCGGTGCCGCGTGATACTCCTTATACGTTCGAAGACGGCTCGGTGGGCAAGATCAACGAGACGTACAACAAGGGTGGCGCGGCTTATACCATCAAGGCAGTTTCTGAGGTTACCGGTGTGCCTATCAGCCATTATGCCGAAGTTCGCATTTCCGAGCTGGAGTCTATCGTCGACTATCTCGGTGGTGTTGATGTTACGGTTGACATCGATATGACGGTGAAGGACACGCTTACCGGTGAAGCCATTACCTTGAAGGCAGGCAAGCAAACCCTGAACGGGCAACAGGCTCAAGCGTTTGCTCGTGGCAGGAAAATGTACGCTGACAATCAAGATGGCCATCGTCAGTCGAACGTGAGGTCGCTGCTTGAGGCTATCGTCAGAAAGGCTCTCTCCAAGCCTGCTACCGAGCTTCCCGACACCGTCCTGAACCTTGCGCAGTGCGTAAGCACCGATCTAAAGACTTCTGAATTGGTAAGCATGGCATGGGCGTTTGCATCTAACGCTCACAGCTTCAAGATGTATGGCGTCACCGGCCCCATCGATGGCGATAACTACGGTAACAACGGGGAATGGCTCTGTTATCCGAACCCCGAGGGCTGGAAGAAGATCATGTCTGTTGTTGATGCCGGTGACGATCCAAGTGGTATTGATGTTTCAAGCACGACCAAGGTAGTTACGGAAACGGCTCAATAGCCAGCAGCTTGATTTGATGAGGAGTTCCGATGGGTGATGAAGTCATGCCCATGGTGGGCATGGTAACCGAACCGGTTTCGATGAAGCCGAAAACGCCAACGGTGTCGTTTGTGGTGCCGGTTTACAACGTAGCGGACTATCTCGACGAGTGCCTGCAGTCTCTTTGTGGGCAAACGATCGGTGATGTGGAGGTCGTTTGCGTTAACGACGGTTCTACCGATCGTTCCGCAGAGGTCCTAAGCGCTTGGAAAGCGAAGGACCCTCGCGTTAAGGTGATAACTCAACAAAATGCAGGCGTGGGTCGCGCTCGCAATGTCGGCCTTGATGCTGTTACGGGCGAGTTCGTTTGCTTCGTCGATGGCGATGACTATATCGATCTGGACACTGCAGAGCACCTTGTTTCTGTTGCTCGCCGTGAAGACGCCGATATCGTTGTGTTCGGCGCATCTTCGTTTCCTGAAAAGGTTAAGTGGGTTTACGAAATGTTCGGACCCTCGGATGTCGTCCGCCGAGACAACGGCTGCGATGTCGTCCTGTCTGAGCGCGGTTGCATCCCGTCGGCGGCCAACAAGCTTTATCGCACCAGTTTGCTGCGCGAAGGTGACTTACATTTCAATGAGCGATTGATCCTTGGCGAGGATACCTCGCTTCAGTTTCTTGCTTTCCCGTTGGCTCGCTGTTCGGCATTTGTTCACGATCGTCACTATCATTATCGCTTCAACAGGGCGGGCTCGGCAGTCACCGAAGGTTTCAAGGATCATTCCGATCAAATGGCCAAGCATCTTGATGTGCTTTGCTACATTTCTGACGAATGGCTGGTTCGGGGCTACATGGCGGGTAGGCAAGGCGCTTTCCTAGAAGCGGTCGCGTTTATCTTCTACGATTTCATGGAGATGTCTGAAGATGCGCAGGTGCGGTTCGCCCAATCGTTCTTCCCTGAGTTCTTCAAGCGATTTGACAAAAGTCAACTAGACGGCATCTATCCGGTTGAGCGATGGCTTTACACGCTTATGGTCGAACTTGGCGATCCGAACAGCACGTCCGCATCGCGAAAGAAAGCGCATGCGAAGTTCGCTTCCAAGATGACTGCTTACCGTGTCGCACGTGCTTGCAAGCACGCTGTGCGACGAGTTGTGAAAGGGAAGGAAGAATGGCAGTAGCGGTTTCTGTTCTTGTTCCTGTTTGCAATGTTGAGCGATATCTTCGTGAGTGCCTTGATAGCCTTGCCGCGCAAACTTTGCAAGATATCGAGGTCGTATGCATTGATGACGGCTCGACGGATTCTTCTGGTGCCATTATCGACGAGTATTGCGCGCGCTATCAGAATTTTCGGGTGATCCATAAGCCGAACACCGGGTACGGCAATTCGATGAATTGCGGATTGGATCTGGCGCGGGGCGAATACGTTGGCATTGTTGAATCTGATGATTTTGCTGATAAGAGGATGTTCGCTGTCCTGTATCGAATTGCAAAACGTCATGATTTGGACGTCGTTAAGTCTAGCTATTACGAGCATTCCGAAGCAGGTGATACGCGCTGCGCGCCGTACCATGGTTTGAAGTACGGAAGGGTTCTTGACCCCGTTACGTTGCCTGAGGTGTTTGGGACGACCCCTGCGATATGGACGGGTCTGTACCGACGTTCATTTCTTGTTAATGCTGGAATCCGGTTCGTGGAAAGCCCTGGTGCGTCGTTTCAAGATACGGGTTTCATTTACAAGATCTGGTCGGCTGCGAAGCGCTGCATGCTTCTGCGCAGGGCGTTTCTTCACTATCGCATTGACAACGCGGGTTCGTCTGTGAAATCGACCAAGAAGGTTTTCGCCCTTTGCGACGAGCATGCTTCGGTTGATGCCTTCTTGAAATCTCTTCCCGAAGATCGTGCTTTAGCGGCGGCTCGTGGTATGCAGCAGGCGAGGTTTGGCACTTACCGTTGGAATTACAATCGAATTGCCGAAGAAAGTAGGCTGGAGTTTGTCGTTCGCGTTGCCGATGAATTTAAAGCATCTAAAGCTCGTGGGTGGCTTGACGAAGGGCTTTTCAAACCTGCAAATTGGGCTTTGTTGGAGCAATTGATGGCCGACCCCGAAGCATTTTGCGCGGCTTACCCCGATGAGCTGCCTTGGGAGTTCTAATGCATTTAACGATCGGCAAATGCCCTGTATGTGGTGTTGGCTAGAATCGAAAAGGTTTGAATTCGAAGCGCCTTCGTTCCTGAAGGCGCTTTATTGGTTGAAAGAGAGGATGTCAGTCTATATGAAGTTGAAGAAGCTGCTTGTATTGTGCGTTGCCGCTGTGACGCTTGTTGCTGTGGTTTCGCTTGTGTCTGGTTGCGCGCCTAAGGAAGAAGCGCCGAAGGCAGATACAACCATGAGCGCATCGGACACGGGTTCGGCCGTTTCCGAGCCTTTCTGGACGCTGCTTATCGGCAACGACAGCCGCAAGGGTACGGTTGAGGAGTCTTCTTCGGGCTTCTATTCCGATAACAAGGGCCGTTCTGACGTGATCATGCTGGTGCGCGTTGATCCCGCGAAGCAGAAAGTTGCACTGGTCACTATTCCCCGCGATACCACCTGCAAGTACAAGGGCGAGACCGTCAAGATCAACGAGACGTATCATCAGGGTGGAGTCGCCGATCTTAAGAGCGCTATCAAGGATCTGACGGGAGTAGACGTTAAGTATTATTTCGATATGGGCTTTGTCGATTATCAGAAGTTCGTCGATAGCATTAGCGGCATCACGGCAAATGTTCCTATCGATATGCAGCTGCAAGATATCGTCTCCGGTGACAACATCGAGCTTTCTGCTGGTGACGGCCAGACCCTTAATGGTGCCGAGGCTCTTGTTCTTGCCCGTCAGCGTAAGCAGTATGCAGACTGGGGTGACGTTTGCCGCCAGATGCAGAACCGTGCTGTGGTGCAGGGCATGATCGAGCGCGTCTCGAACGACTCCGCAAACAAAGATCTCTATATCGCCGCTCTGTACGCGGTCTCTAAGAGCGACTTCCCGAAAGATGAGCTCTCTGATCTTATTGACGTTTTCGGTGCGAATGCCTCCAAGCTTTCGTTTGTATCGGGCACTTGCCCCTACGATGGCGATATGAACGAGGAAGCTGGTCTTTGGCTTACCACGCGCGATGAAGCAACGTGCTCTCGTGTGATCAAGGCAGCCGAAGAGGGCAAGGACCCTTCGACTATCGTTCGTTTGCCCAAAGTTGCTGCGAAATAGTTTGGCGGGTGGATTGGAGTAATCTAGTTCGCTTTAACGCTAAGGTGTGTAAGAAAGCCTCGTTTCCTGGTATCCGGGAAACGAGGCTTTTCATTGCGCGTCAAAACTTTCTTGCTGTTATTCCATATTTGTCCTCGATATAGCTTGAATTAGTAGGATGTTCCCCTCGAAAACGAAGCGCGACCATCCTCGAAAATCGAGTATGATATTCCTCGAAAATGAAGTATGCCCACTTCAGATAAGGAGGTTAGGCCATGGTCGTATATGGAACTGAAAAGCCTCAGGCGTACCGCCCGCGGCTTGTCGACGAGCGCCTGCAGAGGTTGCTCTCCACCTTTGGCGCAGTTGAAATCCGCGGTACCAAGTGGTGCGGCAAATCTTGGGCGGCGCTGGCGTTCGGCGAGAGTGTCGTGCACCTGGACGACCCAAATGTCAAGGCGCTGGCCGAGGCTGACCCCGCACTGGCGCTGCAGGGCGCGCGCCCTCACGTCGTTGATGAGTGGCAAGAGGTCCCCTCTACCTGGGACGCCACGCGCCGCGCGGTCGACGCGGCCGGCGGCGAACGCGGCATGTTCATTCTCACGGGCTCTTCCACCCCGGCCAAGGACGCCGTCACCCACAGCGGCGCCGGGCGCATCGCCCGCGTGGACATGAGCACTATGACGCTGTGGGAGCGCGGCCTGTCCACGGGCGCGGTTTCGTTGTCCGGGCTGTTCGAGGGCGCGTTCGCTCCGTCAGCATGTGAAACGTCGCTGGCACCTTTGGCCGATGCCATATGCTGCGGCGGTTGGCCTGCCCTCGTCGGGGCAGATGCCCAGACGGCCGCAGAGGTTGTGGATCAGTACCTCGACGCCATGTTCGAGGTCAGCGTTCCCAAGAAGGGCGGAACGCCCGACATGGCGCGGCGCATTGCGGGTTCGCTTGCGCGCAACGTCGCCACGGCGGCCACTCTGCAGACCATCGCCCGGGACGCCTCGCTGGGAGATGAGGCCGTCGCGCCGGCGGCGTCCACTGTCACCTTCTATTTGAACATGCTCGAGGACATGTATGTCATCGAGGTGCTGCACGGCTGGGACGCCCCTGTTAGAGCCAAGTCGCGCCTGCGCACCAAGCCCAAACGCTACTTCGTCGATCCGTCCATCCCGGCCGCCGCGCTCGGCATGGGGCCGGAGAGATTGCTCTCCGACGGGCAGACTTTCGGTCTTCTTTTCGAGTCGCTGTGCGTCCATGACTTGCGGGTCTATACCGCGTGTCTGCCAGGCGCCCATCCGGGGTCTCTTCGCTACTACGGCGATTCGGACGGGCTGGAAGTCGATGTCATCATCGAGCTTCGCGACGGCCGCTGGGCAGCGCTGGAGATCAAGCTTGGCGAGGCTAAGGTGTCTGACGGCATTAGGAATATCGAGCGTCTGCGCGAGAAAGTCGCCTCCAACCCGGCGGCCCGCAACCCTAAACCCGAGTTCTGCGCCGTTGTCACTGCGATGTCTCCCTTCTGTCGCTACGATGCCGCTCATGACGTCTACGTTTTCCCTATCACTGCTTTGCGTCCGTAAGCGCAGCCACCGACCCGGTGTTTGCTGCGGTAAAAGTCGACGAGGTGATTCTGGATGAAGGGCCCGAGGTATCGACAGGCTCGCCCTTTGCATTCGCGCTGTGATCTCTTGATGCAGCCTCGTATGCTACTTCTCTTGTTGCAACCTGAGGCGCGTAAACTTGTGTTCTGTTTCGGGTTGGCTGGCAGCCACAGAAAAAAGCGGAATCGCCTTCGCAACTCCGCTCCCCCTAAAACCCGAGGGTTTTGGCATCTGCCGACATCTTGACACGATGGGCTTGCGCATCGCAACGAATGTTCTGTACGGAGAAAACCGTTCTCAAGTCCTTACTGCCCGCGGCATTCGGCATACTTAGCAAATGCCGCGGGCAGTAGCGGGCAGTAGCGGGCAGTAGCGGGCAGCCCCTATTTCTTGCTGGCTGTGCGGTAGTACTGCTTTGGGTCGTGTGGGCTTGATCCGACCCATTCAAGAAGCCCAATTTCGGCAAGGCTCTTCAGGGTTTCAGTCGCCTTCGTCTTCCCGACCCCCGCCCGCTCCATGAGCGCCTTCTTCGTAACGAGGCCTGAGTCGCGCGCGATTTGCACGGCGATCTTCTCGGCCCCGTCGAGGCTCTTGAATGTCGACACATCGACGGCAGTTCCGGTCGCGCCAGCCGCCGCGATGCCGTTCGGGCCGTCCATCTGCGACCCGGGGCGCTCGAAGACGACGATGGTGCTGTTAACGGACTGCTTGAATCGGAACCTCACGCCTGCGGCCTCGCAGGACTCCTTGATGCGAGGTATGCCCGTGCCGAATTGCTCGATGACGCCGGCGCGGAACAACGTCCGGGCGATGGCGGGGTTGCGCAGGCGGAACTCGCTGGCGATGCCTTCCAGGTGTTTTTCCGGCGAATCGCCCTTGGGGAACAGACCTGGGCTCACGATCTGGACGGTGTCCATGAACACGTTGACCTCGACGGAGGTGCCGGTCGTGTAGTCGCGATGGCACAAAGCGTTGGCTATCGCCTCGCGGATGGCCTCGGCCGGGATCTCGGGGATCTCCTTGCGGTACATGCCCGTCTCGCCGATGACGAACTCGCGCCTGATGTTGGACGTCACGAAGTACTCGGCGAAATCAAGCAGCTCGAGCATGGTGCTGCATTCGCGGCGCAGGTCGAGAATCTTTGCCTTGGTGTTGCCACCTAGAAGCCCCAGCTTCATCCGAGGGTAGGTGTCCGACCCATCGCAGAACAGCTCAACAGCGGCGTTTCTGAGGCTGCCGTCGGGGGCTATGAGGTCGAGCCTTGCCAAGACGTCCTCTACGCTTGCGAACCCGCTTCCGACGCGACCGGCCCTGCCGCCGCGCTCGACGAAGTCGCGCACCGCACGCTCGTCGACATCGGAGATGGGCCTGCCGGACGGCAGCGAGTCCCACGGGCTGCGGGCTCGCTCGCGCTCGACGACCATGGCGCTCAGCTCCGATGCCGACAGCGCCTTGTTGGAGGTGCCTATGCGAGTGAAGTAACGGCCATCGGCTGAGTAGGGGGCGTCGGCGCCCGAGAAGGCTACTTTGATATACCTCAGCCCGTCCTCGTCTTCGAGTCGTTCGACCGTCGGGAAAACGGAAGGCTCGACCTTGTCGGAAATCCATGACGCCACTTGGCGAAGCGTGGTGTCGGAGACGTCCTGTCCGATCACGGTGCCGTCGTCTTTAACGCCGAAGTAGAGCACGCCGTTGCCGTGCTTGTTCAGCATGGCGCTGATGGCTTGCAGGGCTTCCTTGTGCTCGCCGGTCGATTTCTTGAACTCGACGGTCTCGCTCTCGTTGCCCAGGTTCATCGGCGCCGCCTTCCTTTTTTGTTTTCGCTGTGTCGGATTATACCGTGGTCGATTCTGATGATCGGCGCAAAGCCGTCCGGTCAACCAATTCTCGCAACTTGTATCTCTCTTCCCGAATTTTCTTGGGGGGGGGTGGCCTCCTCGTCGAACGATACGATTGGATCAGACATGGCCTGCCTCTTGGCAGGATCGAATTGGACGCTCAAATCATACCGACGGCACGCGCCGTATCCTTTCTTTTTTCTAGACGCGTTCGGCTTTCAAAGTGTGCAAATAACTCTACATTATGAGATGAGGATGACGCATGCTTGTCGCCTATCAACTCAGACGGCAATCTAATTCAAGCAATTGCCTATCATATGAATTCGTTAAAGGTTAGGTTTACATAAGGGGTTTAGCCTGAACGAACTGATGGGCGACTAGCATTTCGTCTGGATTAAGCTCTAGGAGAGCGGCGATCCCGAGACGCACTAATATCGGAAGGAACGCAACGAAAGGTAGAGGGAGATACGTATGTCGGAATCCCCAAAAGGCAATTTGGCCGAGACTCTCAAACCTATAACCGACGAGATAGTCGC
>CAKUNS010000014.1 GCA_934668515.1 uncultured Eggerthellaceae bacterium | reverse complement strand
GCGGGTTACCGTCCTCAAGACCGAAGCGCAGGCTGATGACCTTGCGCTCGCGCTCGGCAAGACCGTCGAGCACCTTGGAAAGCTGCTCTTGCAGCATGCTGAAGCTGGCTGCATCGACCGGGACAACGGCTTCGTTGTCCTCGATGAAGTCGCCCAGCTGGGAGTCTTCCTCTTCGCCGATAGGCGTTTCGAGGGAGACGGGCTCCTGCGAGATTTTCTGGATCTCACGGACGCGCTCGGCGGAAAGGCCCATTTCAGCACCGATTTCCTCGGGGGTAGGCTCGCGACCGAGCTCCTGGAGGAGCTGACGCTGGATGCGGACCAGCTTGTTGATGGTCTCGACCATGTGAACCGGGATGCGGATGGTGCGGGCCTGGTCGGCGATGGCGCGCGTGATGGCCTGACGGATCCACCACGTGGCATACGTGGAGAACTTGAAGCCCTTCTTGTAGTCGAACTTCTCGACGGCGCGGATCAAACCAAGGTTGCCTTCCTGGATAAGATCCAAGAAGAGCATGCCGCGGCCGACATAGCGCTTGGCGATGGAGACGACCAGGCGAAGGTTTGCCTCGATAAGCTGCTGCTTGGCATCAAGGCCAACCTGCTCGATGCGACCAAGACGGCGCTTGTCGCGACGGGGAAGTTCGGTGCCCTCTTCCTCGGCCTTCTCAAGCTCGGCAGTGGCGGCAACGCCAGCCTCGATTTTCATTGCGAGGTCGATTTCTTCAGCTGCGGTAAGCAGCGGAACCTTGCCGATTTCCTTCAGGTACATGCGAACCGGATCGCCGGTGAGCATGGTGACGCCCGAGTCGGCAGAGCGGCGACGCGAGGAACGCGACTTCGCACGCGAACTGGAAACCTTCGGGAGCTGAACGTCGCTGACGGCCTTGAGCTCGGATTCGGGGATGCCGTCGAGCAGGTCCTCATCGGACTCGTCGCCGCCCTCTTCCTTCAGGTCGTCGGGATCGTCCATGGAATCATCGATGGAGGAAACGACGTCGGGAGCAGGCTCGGCATCTTCGAAATCGTCGTCGATGTCATCGATGTCGTCGATGGCGGAAGGGGCATTTGCTGCCAGATCCTCCTGCTCTTCAGTTGCTTTCTTCTTCGTGGTTTTCGAACCAGCGGACTTCGTGCTAGCAGCGCGCTTCGCCTTGGGCTTTTCCGCAGTCGAGGCATCTTCGGCCTTATCCTTCGCGACAGTTTTCGGAGCGGCTTTACTTGCAGTGGTCTTCTTGGGTTTCGAGGTTTTCGTCTTTTTGGTGTCCTGAGCTGCCTTGACGCTTTCGTCAGCGCCGGCTTCGATCTTTTTCTCAGAGGCTTCAGCCACGCGAACTTCCTTTCGAAAAACCTTCATTTGAATTTATGCCAAACCTGAATTTGGGCATAAAAATGCAAAGACTAAGTTTAGCACTTGAAAAACGGAATGGCAATATTGCAGCTCAACGGGCATAAAGCGCACACGGCGACGGCGCGCGGCTCAGCAGATGCGCGGGCGGGCAGCGCCAGTGCGGACGGCATGACGGAGGCAGCCCGCCCGGTGCCACTACAGCAAGTCGTCGGGGTCGATGTCGACGGCGACGTTGACCTGCGGGTTCGGCTTGCGCTTGCGGAACAGCGGCAGCAAAACCTCCGAGATGTCGGCCTCACGCGGAGCCTTCACCAGCACATGCCAGCGATACGTGTTGCGAAGTTTCTCGAGCACGCAGGCAGACGCTGGGTACACGCGCCAGTCGTCCCCGCCGAAATCGCGCACTTGGGCGCGTACCTGCGCCTCGACCTCGGATGCGCATGCCGAAACCGCCTGCTCGTTCTTGCCCCACACCAAGATGTTCGCCATGCGAACATAAGGCGGATAGCCAAGGGCTTTTCGCTTCGGCAGCTCATCACGCAGGAACATCGCGCGGTCGTAGCGCGCTGCCGCAACGATGGGCGCAGACGAGGCCTCGTAGGTTTGCACCATAACGCGGCCCTCCAAATCGGCGCGACCCGCACGGCCCGCCACCTGCTCGATCAAATCGAACGTGCGCTCCGCCGCATGATAGTCGGGCAAGTGCAGCTGCGTGTCGGCGTTGATGACGCCGACCAAGGTGACTTCCTTGAAGTCAAGGCCCTTCGCAATCATCTGCGTGCCCAGAAGCACGGCGGCCTGCGCCTGGCCGAATTCCTCAAGCAAACGCTGGTGGGCGCCCTTGGCACTGGTGGTATCGGCATCCATGCGGATGATGGGCACTTCCCCGCCAAGCCCCTCGAAACCATCAATGAGCACGCGAAGATCGGCCTCGACGCGCTGGGTGCCGGCACCGAATTTCTTCAAGTACGGGCTTCCGCACTCGGGGCACGTGGGCGGCGCAGGAATGCGATATCCGCAATGGTGGCAAATCAGCTGGTTGCCGCGCTCGTGATAGGTCAGCGACGTCGAACACGATGGGCATGTGGGCACGAACCCGCAGTCGCGGCACAACAGGAATTTCGCGAAGCCGCGCTGATTCAACAGCAGAACCGCTTTGTGACCTGCGCGAAGCTCGGCCTCGAGCGCCTTCGAGAGCGAACGCGAGAACATCGAGCGCGACCCCGACCCGAACTCGCGGGCCATGTCGACGATCTTGATCTGGGGCATGGGATTGCCATTGGCTCGCTCGGGAAGCGCGACCTGATGCCACTGCGGGTCCTTCGCCACATTGTACAGGCTCTCGATGGAAGGCGTCGCCGAACCCAGGATGACCGTCGCCTTCGAACGGCGCGCCATCCAAACAGCGACGTCACGCGCATGATAACGCGGGGCGCTGTCCTGTTTGTACGAGCCCTCGTGCTCCTCGTCGATGATGATGAGGCCCAAGTTACTAAGCGGTGTGAACAGGGCACTTCGCGCACCGACCACCACGCGCGCCGCGCCCGACCTGATGAAATCCCACTGGTCGTAACGCTCACCCTGGCTCATGCGCGAGTGCATGACGGCAACCGTGTCGCCGAAACGGCCGCGGAAGCGGGCAACCGTTTGCGGGGTAAGCGAGATCTCAGGCACCAAAACGCACGCCGTGCGACCCTGAGCAAGCACAAGCTCGATGGCCTGCAGGTAGACCTCGGTTTTTCCCGAACCGGTAACGCCGTCAACCAAGACGACGTCGCCGCAAGCTCGATCGTTTGCTTCGCCGATAACGCGCAGCGCCTCGGCCTGGCCGGACGTGAGCGCGAGTTTTTCCGTTGGCTGGAACGAGCCCGTTTCGACGCCACGCATGCGACGGCGACGCTCGATGCGAACCACGCCGTTCGATTCGAGCGTCTTCAAAACCGAGGACACCGCACCAAATTCCATGGCCAGCTCGGCCACGCGCAGCTCGCCTTGACGCAGTGCCTCGATGACCGCGATCTGCTTCACCGCGTTCTTTCGCGGCGTGAACGAATCGGCGTTGGGGCCAAGCATCACCCAACGATCATCCACCTCGCCAACGGCGGGCTCTTCAAGGCGCCACTCGCCCGTGCGCGAGCGCACGATGCGGGGAACTCCCCCGGGCGGCGTGAACAGGCGGATGCATGCCGAAAGCGGGGCGATATAGCGTTTGGCCAGGTACTGGGCGCATGCCGCGCCCTCTTCGTCGAAATACGGCTGGGAAAGCGCGCGAATGATGGGCTTCAAACGCGAACGCGACGATTCGGAAACGCCAAGAGCCTCGAAAGCGCCCGGCTCGTCAGAGTCGCGAAGATCGACGATGAAGCCAATGGCCTGCCTGCCGCCGAACGGCACCAAGCAGGCGCAGCCCACCTGCACCTCCATGCCATCGTCGACAACGTCGTCCGAGACCAAGTAGGTGTACGGGGCGTCAAGCGCCTGCGTGGGGATGTCCAATATGATTGAAGCGAGTTTCATGGATCCCAGTTTAGATCATGGCGACGACGTTCGCGAATGCGTCACGAGGCACGTGGAAAAAGCACGGCGGAAAGGAAGCTGACGCGAGGGGCGGCGACGTTCGCGGATCGACCGAACCCGCCCAAAGAAAAACCGCCTGCACCGAAAGCGCAGGCGGCATATTCAACTTGCATGCGACGCGAGACGCGCCGGCAAATTCAACGCGGAAGCAACTACAGACCGCAGGCGGCACGAAGCTCGTCGACGCGGTCCGTCTTCTCCCACGTGAACTCGTCAAGCTCGCGGCCGAAGTGACCGTAGTTCGAGGTCTTGCGGTAAATCGGACGGCGAAGGTCGAGTGTGTCGATGATAGCGGCCGGACGCAGGTCGAAGACCTTGGAAACAGCAGCCTCGATGTCGGCCTCGGCCACCTTGTTGGTGCCGAAGGTATTCACGTAAATGGACAGCGGGCGCGCAACACCGATGGCGTAGGCAAGCTCGATCTCGCACTTGTCGGCCAAGCCGGCGGCAACGATGTTCTTGGCAACCCAGCGAGCAGCGTATGCAGCGGAGCGGTCGACCTTGGTGCAGTCCTTGCCCGAGAACGCGCCGCCACCATGGCGACCCATGCCGCCGTACGTGTCGACGATGATCTTACGGCCGGTAAGACCGGTGTCGCCCATGGGGCCGCCAACCACGAAACGACCGGTGGGGTTCACGAAGACCTCGGCGCCTTCCCACGTAACGCCTTCAGCGTTGAAGACAGGGGCGATGACGTTGGCGATAAGATCGACCTTGATCTGGGCGGTTGCCACCTCGGGCGCATGCTGCGTGGAGATGAGCACCTTCTCGACGGCAACGGGTTTGTCGTCCTCGTAACGAACGGTGACCTGGGTCTTTCCATCGGGACGCAGATACGGCAGCACGCCGGTCTTGCGCACCTCGGTCAGACGCTCGGACAGGCGATGCGCCAGGAAAACGGGCATGGGCATGAGCGTGGAGGTCTCATTCGTGGCATAGCCGAACATGACGCCCTGGTCGCCTGCGCCGATGCGGTCGTAAGCATCGTCGGCGGAAGCCTGGCCGGTCTGAACCTCGTAGGACTCGTCGACACCCATGGCGATGTCGGGCGACTGGGAGTGAATGTAGTTCGCAACAGCGCAGGTGCTGGCATTGAAGCCGAAGTCGTCGCTGGTGTAGCCGATGCTCTCGACCACGCCGCGGACGATGCTGTCAACATCGACGTAAGCCTGAGTGCGAACCTCGCCCATGACGGTGATGATGCCGGTGGTGGTGAACGTCTCGACGGCCGCGCGGACGCTGGATACGTCAGCCGCTGCCCCGTCAGGGCCAACGTAGCCCTGCTCTGCAAGCTCGGCCTCACGTGTGAGGATTGCGTCGAGGATTGCATCCGAGATCTGGTCGCAGATCTTGTCGGGGTGGCCTTCGGTCACCGATTCGGACGTGAACAGATAAGAACGAGTATCTGCCATTTTGACTCTCCTATTTTCTCGTTGTCTTGCGGCGCCCCTACGCAGGTTCGTTACTATTCCCTGCTAAGGCGCCAAAAAGCAGTCTTACCAGTTTTATCGCATCAGCACCCCGACTTGCGACATGCGAGGCATCTTCACGCGCATTCCGCAATCGCAAACCGGGGTGCAGCAAGCGCTTCTGCCAGACCTTTCAGCCCAATTGCCGTCCCGCCTTAGTGCGAACGCTCGGCCTTCAGCTTCTCGAGCGGGGTGTTGCCAACAAAGCCGGTCTCCTCGTACTTCTCGACATCCGACTCGGCCATGCCGACGTACACGCGATCGCGATAGGGACGGCGCGAGTCGTCGGGGTCGTTCCAAATACGGTCGGCAACCTCGGCCCACGCCTCGGCACGCGGGCGCATCTTCTCAGTCAGGTCGCGGGCGTCCTCGGGATGCTCGAGATCGGTGGAGTGGGCGCCAGAAGCCTCAACCATGTCGGCCAACCTGCCAGTGTTCTCGTAAATCGGGCACGGGCGAAGCAGGTTCTCGCCATCGAAGGGCTGGTTCTCGTAGTACTGCATAAACAGGGGCGAGCGCAGCGCGTCAAGCAGCGAGACCTCGCGGATGTTGGCGTTGGAGTAATGCGCAAACACGCAGGGCTCGACGTCGCCCTTGGCGTTGATGTGCAAGTACCTGCGGCCACCGGCGATGCAGCCGCCAACGAACTCGCCGTCGTTCTGGAAGTCAAGGGTGAACAGCGGTTTCTCCTCGCGGGCGCGCTTGACGAAGCGATAGAGCTGCTCGCGCTGCTCAGGCGTGGCCATAAGCTCGCAATCCTTCGTGGAGTAGCCAACCGGCATGAAGGTGAAGATCCATGCGAACAGAACTCCCTGGTCAATAAGCCAATCGAAGAACTCGTCGGACACCAAGGCATCGGAGTTCTGCGACGTGTGGCAAAGCGACACGCCAAACGGAAGACCGGCCTCGCGCAGCAACTTCATGGCGTGATCGATCTTGTTGAAGGTGCCTTCGCCGCGACGGACATCGGTTGCCTCGCCGATGCCCTCGACCGAGATGGCAGGCACGAAGTTCTTCACGCGGATCATGTCCTGAACGAACGCCTCATCGATGAGCGTTGCGTTCGTGAACGACAGGAACGTGCAGTCAGGATGCGCCTCGCACAGCTTGATAAGGTCGTGCTTGCGGACCAAAGGCTCGCCGCCGGTGTAGATGTACATATGAACACCCAGCTCGACGCCCTGGTTGATGATGGAGTCGATCTCTTCGTAGGTAAGGTTCAGCTTGTTGCCATACTCAGCGGCCCAGCAACCAGTGCAATGAAGGTTGCACGCGCTGGTGGGGTCAAGCAGGATCGCCCACGGGATATTGCACTTCAGCGCCTTGCGGTTGTGCTCCTGCATGCCCCAAGCAATAAGGTTGCTATCAACCACGAACGTCTTCAGCAGCTGCGGGATAACCTCGGGGTTCAGCTCGAGGATCTTCATGATCAGCTGATACCAGTTGCTTTTCTCCTCGATGGCCTGGCGCATGGTTTCGCGTTGCGTGGGGAACAGGTTCTTGGGCGCAAGCTTGTCCAGCATGTTCATGACCTTGTGGATATTGGTCTCGGGGTCTTCCATGACATAGTCGATGAGCTTGTACATGGCAGCATGCTTGATCTTCTCGGACGGACCGATTTTGGCGAGCTTGGCCTTATCTTCGGGGCTCAGCTCGAACGAGGATGCTGTTGCGACGGTCTCTTGGATCTCTTCGGTCATTGCCGTTCCTTCCTGTCTGCAACGCCTGCGGCGCTGGTCGCTCTCCCATTCGCTTTTTTGGCGAACCCGCGACGTTATCGTTAGTCCACAAGCAATGTCTATTCACCAGATATTGTTTGTTCCACACCTGTAGACTATACTTGTTGTGCGGATAACGCAACAAGGAACGAATGACCGATTAGAATTCGTTACCAAACCGAAATGCTCACATCTTGGCTGTTTGCGCATTTTTCAACGGCCGAGTATTTATCGAAATGCAAAAAAGGAAGTGTCCGAATATGACTGAGAACGATGTCCAACGCCCTGCTCAGCCGAAACTTGATCGACGCATCGTCCGCACGCGCAAAGCAATCAACACCGCACTTGACAAGCTGCTTAGCGAGAACGACGTCTCGAAAATCACCGTCAGCGCCATCGCCCGCGAAGCTGACATCGACCGCAAGACTTTCTATCTTCACTACCCCTCGATCGACAGCCTGCTGACGCATCGCGCGGAAGAAATCATCGAGCACGTCATCGATATCATCCGCGAGCATGCCGAAGAAACCCGTAAGCAGCGCATCCACGGGATCCTTGCCGACATCAACAAATCAATCGTCGAGAACCTGGGCTTTTACGAGCACACGGCCCAGTCGCTACCCGTCAACGCGATGATCGACCTGATGGGTCGCTCGGCCAAGCCCGCGTTCGCCGCAACCGGAGTCGACACGCACCTGATGGACGACGTGGAGTTCCGCATGCGCATGAGCTTCTACTTGTCGGGCGCCCTGATGCTGTACCGCAGTTGGGTTCTGTCCGACCATTCCACGCCCATCGAGCGAATCTCGGAGCTGCTTGAGGAAACCCTCGACACCGATTCGTTCCCTGCCCTGAACCTCAAATTGAATAGCGAGAACTAGAACATGAGCGAGAACCAGGACCCCCGCGAAAAAACGCCAGTCGCGAACGACAATGCGCAGGGCGAGAACAAGGCCGCAGACGCAAAGAGCGTCGAAGGCGCTCAGGATGCAGGCTGCGCCACCGAAGAAGCCCCGGCACCGAAACCCCTGGTGGCAGTTTCGTTTCAGTTCGAAGACGAAATCCCCGCGTTCTCGATTCGCGCAAACTACCTTGATTTCCTGAAGCTTGCGGGCGTGTCGCCCATCATCCTTCTTCCGCAGGAGAACCCGGCCGACGTGGAAGCTATCCTTGGACGGGTTGACGGCGTTCTTATCCCGGGCGGCGACGACATTGACCCCATGCTGTACGGCCGCGAGCGCGCTGCCGCAAGCGACAACCCCGTCGTCGCACGCGATGGCATCGAGCCCGTGATCGTGCGCTATTGCATCGAGCACGACCTTCCCTTCTTGGGAATATGCCGCGGCTTTCAGATGGTCAACGTAGTGTGCGGGGGAACGCTGTGCCAGGACATCAACAAGCTCCCGTTCGACCACGAGGAGCATTGGCGCATCGAGGACCCGCTCGATGCCGTTCATGAAGTCGTGCCCGTCGAAGGCACGCCCACCGCGCGCATCTTCGGAACCGAACCGTTCGGCACGAACACCATCCACCACCAAACCATCGAGGACATGGCCCCCTCGCTTACCGTTGACGCACTGTCCGAAGACGGCCTGATCGAAGCCGTGTCGCATCCCGACTGCTCCTTCTTCATAGGCGTGCAGTGGCACCCCGAGTTCGCACCCGAATCGCCGTTCGGTGCCCCGCTTGCCAAAGCGTTCGGCGACGCTTGCAGAAACCGCATGGAAAAACGCCATCGGGGGTAACGTTCGCCCCGATCAGCGCGAAACTATCTTCACCGAAACCACCACGCAACCCGGCGCGGCGTGCTTCACGCTTGACGCCGGTTCGCAACGGGAAAAGGCGACGAGGCCCGAAACCCAAACGCCGCCCAGACGATAGAAAGGCGCATCGAACCCATGCAGGACGCAAACGCTTGCAACGCCAACGAGGTCTTGACGAACGAATACCTCTCTTACCTTGCCGAAAGCGAAACCGACGAGGCCGATCGCCGCGCCGCGTGGAACTACATCGTGAACTCCACTGCCGTGTGGGATGGCAACCCGGTTTACATGGGCTATGTGCCGCGCCTGTTCGGCCAAGATGCGTACAACCTGTTCAAAACGACCTCCGAAACCCTGTACGGCATCCTTGGCAAGGTCATTGGGGAATATCAATCAAACCCTGAATATCGTGCGCTCTTCAAGTTCGATGAGCGCCTTGAGCAACTGATGCTCGCACCAACCGGCTACACCGACCCGCTGCCCATCACGCGCGTTGACTGTTTCCTTAACGAGGACACAGGCAAGCTGCGCTTTTGCGAGTTCAACACCGACGGCACCTCGGGCATGAACGAGAACCGCGAGGCGTTCGCCTGCATCGCACAGAGCGAGCCATATCGTCGCTTTGCACAGAATCATGCACTTTCAAACTGCGATGCCGACCTGTTCCCAGGCTGGGTTGACACGTTCCTTTCCATCTACAGCCGCTACGACGCAAAGGTTGAGAAGCCGCGCATCGCCATCGTCGACTTCCTTGAGAACGCCGCATTCGAGGAGTTCAAGGTATACGCGGGCATCTTCAAGGAACGCGGGTTCGACATCTCCATCTTCGACGTGCGCGAACTGTCGTTTGACGGCCAGCACCTGCATGGCAAGAACGCCGCATGGGGCGATAGCGATGTCGATATCGACGTTATCTGGCGCCGCACCGTGGCAAGCGACCTTCTGGAACATTGGGACGAAAGCCAGCCCCTGGTTCAGGCGTACCTCGCCCATAAAGTTTGCCTGATCGGCGGTTTCGCCACCAATATCGTCCACGACAAGCAGGTGTTCCGCGTTCTGCACCGTCCCCAGACCGCGGCGCTCCTCACCGAGAAGGAAGCAACGCTGGTCAAGGAATGCATCCCCTTCACCGCCTTCCTTGACCCTGCCGAGATCGATATCGACGAAGTGAAGGCGAACCCTGCACGTTGGGTGCTGAAGCCCAGCGACGGATACTGCAGCAAGAACGTGACGGTTGGTCACGACTGCGACGCCGAAACCTGGGCGAAACTCATTGACGAAAGCCTCGCTCAAACCATGGGAACCTCACAGCGCTTCCTGGTTCAGGAATGCTGCGAGCTGTACAAGACGGCCACCGTGCCGCTGTACGGCAAGGACGAGGATTTCACGGCCCAGCCCGTCATGTTCAACAACCTCACCGGCCTGTACCTGATGGGCGGCCGTTTCTCGGGCGTGTTCAACCGCCTGGGGCCCGGCGCCATCATCATGGGTCGCAAGGGCGGCGTGACCTCAGCAACCGTATGGGTTGACGTCGACGTGCCGGCAGCGGCCGAATAATCGCGAGCTAAAACGATGGGACAGCCTTTGGCACGAAAGGACGGCTTTCAAGCCGTCCTTCAAGCGGTTGGAACCTCGTGCGTGGCGCTTCTGCTGCTGGCAAGCGGCTTTCTGGCATGCGTCCTTCCGCCCTCCGCAAAAACGCTCGCGCTGCAAACCACCCAACCCGACGCACGCACAGCGTTCACCGTTAACGACCTAGCTAACGTGGCCGATGCCACACGCGACTATTCCTTCGGCTCGCACGACCGCGCGGCCCTGGTTCACGCCATCGCGGTTGCCAACCACAACGCCCAAGAACGCGGGAAAGCCACCGGCAAAGCGCAGATTGGCGCCCCGAACCTTGACGGTGTTGACGTCAACGATCAGCAGCAGGTGGAAGCCGCATTCGCGCACGCAACCGAGCGCTACGTTTACAGCGACGACGCCATCAGCCATCTTGACGACTGCTATTCCGTGGCGATGATCGCCTATGCGCTTGTTGCCATCGCGCTGATCCTTGCCGTTGCCTCGCTTGCCGCCATGCGCTCGCGCGTCGACGCCGCACGAGCCCTCACCCGCGCTGGGACCGTTATCGTCGCATTGTTCGCCGTGGCGGGAATCTGGGCGGCCATCGACTTCGACGGGCTGTTCACCGTCTTCCACGAACTGCTTTTCTCGCAAGGCAACTGGACCTTTGCCAGCGATTCGCTTTTGATCTGCGCCTTGCCAACTGAATTTTGGGTGGGAATGGGAGCTATCTGGCTCACAACCAGCACCATCGCTTCTATACTGTTAATCTTGGTCGGAAAATCGCTGACGAAGCCCCGTGGCGCACGTCAAGCTTCCGCCAACCGATGAAACAACGTCGCAGCATGCTTCGATCTGCGGCTAAGCACAACGGAAAGAGAGTCTTCATGACCGATCAGCAGAAAGTGCGCGTCCGCTTCGCGCCGTCGCCTACCGGCCGCCTCCACATCGGTGGCGCCCGCACCGCGATCTTCAACTGGGCTTTCGCCCGCGCTAAGGGCGGCGACTTCATCCTGCGCATCGAGGACACCGACCCCGAGCGTTCCACCGAAGAGAACGTGCGCGTCATCGTCGACGCCATGAAATGGCTCGGTCTTGACTGGGACGAGGGCCCCGAGGTTGGCGGCCAGTACGGCCCCTACTTCCAGATGCAGCGCATGGACACCTATAAGGAAGCTCTTGAGATCCTGAAAGAGCGCGATGCCGTGTATCCCTGCTTCTGCACGAAGGAAACGCTTGACGCCAAGCGCGCCGAAGCCGAACAGAACGAGGGCGGCTATGCCGGCTACGACCGCACCTGCCGCGTTCTTTCCAAGGAAGAGGCTCAGGCACGCATCGACGCAGGCGAGCCCCATGTTTGGCGCCTGAAGGTTCCCGAGAACCACGGCCCCATCGAGTTCGACGACGCCGTGTACGGCCACGTGTCCTTCCCCGCCGACGTCATGGACGACATGATCCTGGTTCGCACCGACGGCAGCCCCACTTACAACTTCGCCGTTGTCTGCGACGACACCAACATGCAGATCACGCACGTCATCCGCGGCGATGACCACTTGTCCAACACCCCGCGCCAGATCCTTATCTACGAGGCGCTGGGTCGCCTGGTTCCGCAGTTCGCGCATCTGTCCATGATCTT
Source organism: uncultured Eggerthellaceae bacterium (assembly GCA_934668515.1). Classification (GTDB taxonomy): domain Bacteria; phylum Actinomycetota; class Coriobacteriia; order Coriobacteriales; family Eggerthellaceae; genus UMGS1502. The sequence continues at coordinate 35,531 of CAKUNS010000014.1, read as the reverse complement.
GGGCGCCGACGGCAAGAAGCTTTCGAAGCGTCACGGCGCAACCAGCGTCGAGGAGTACCGCGATCGCGGCTACCTGCCCGACGCGATGGTCAACTTCCTGGCGCTGCTGGGCTGGTCGCTTGACGGCGAAACCACCATCATCAGCCGCGATGAGCTGTGCAAGGCGTTCGATCTTGACCGCATCACCAAGAAGGACGCCGTTTTCGACGAGACGAAGCTGGACTGGATGGACGGCGTGTACATGCGCGAACTCAAGCCCGCCCGCTGGGCCGAAATCGCAAAGCCCTGGCTTGCCGAGGCAGTTGCCCTGGGCAAAAGCGCTCAGGCCGGCGTGAACGTCATCCCCACGCCGAACCCCTCCGACCCGAAGGCGCCTCAGCCCGAACCGCTGGTTGTTTCCGACGAAGCCCGCGAGGCCGCCGCTGAGCGTGTTCAGCAGAACTTGGCTTGGTTCGAGCAAATTTACCCCCTGCTTGCCGAACGCCTCAACCGCTTGGACGAGATCCCCGAGAAGATCGCGTTCATGTTCTGGGGCCCCAACGTCCGCCTGGACGAGAAGAGCTCCAGGAAGGTGCTGCTGAAAGACGGTGCCCGCGCCGATGAGGCACTGCGCGCTTGCCGCGACATCCTTGCCGACGAGGCCAACGAGTGGGAAGCCGAGTCGCTGCAAGAGAAATGCCGCGCTTTGTGCGAACCGCTGGACATGAAGGCAAAGAACCTGTTCCAGCCCCTGCGCGTTGCCGTTTGCGGCAACATGGTCTCGCCGCCGCTGTTCGAGAGCATCGTGCTTATGAACCGCGCGGACGTGCTTGCCCGCATCGACGGGATCCTTGCGAATATCTTCGCGTAATGAATGACGGGCGCCGCTTCTGCGGCGCCCTTTCTGTTGAAAGGACACTATCATGATGGATCCGAACATCTCAATTGAAGAGGCCCGCGAGTTCTTCAAGAACGACCACTTCGCAACCGAAGCCTGCGGCTGCCGCGTCGTCGAGGCCGGTCCCGGTCATGCCGTTTGCGAGTTCGATATCGAAGAGAAGCACCTCAACGGTTTCGGCGGCGTCATGGGCGGTGCCATCTTCACGCTGGCCGACTTCGCCGTTGCCATTGCCAGCAACATCGGCGAAGAACCTTCTGCCTGCGTCGTTTGCTCGATTCAGTTCATGAAGGGCGCGAAGGGCGATAAACTGATCGCAACGGCTTCGACCGATCGATCCGGTCGCACGCTTGGGTTCTACACCATCGAAGTTGTGGACAACCTAGGCACGAAGGTGGCAAAGATGACCGCCACGTGCAGCCGTAAACCGAAGGCGTAACGGCAAGCATGCCGCGACGTGGGTTTTCGCGAAAGTTCGACAGTTATAGGTTTCGATAGCGGCCGATGCCGACATGAGCGCCGGCCTTCGAGCAAAGGAGCAGCCATGAAGATCAACGTCCCGCTTGAGAATGGGCTTTTGCCCGACCGTTTCGGCAAGCATGCCGCCAGCGAGTACCGCACCGAGAACTTCCCCACTCGCTCGTTCCCCATTTCGATTGAGGACGTTCCCGCGGACACGAGATCCATCGCGCTTGCGTTCGTCGACTTCGATGCCATTCCCGTGGGCGGATTCTGCTGGATTCATTGGCTGGCCTGCGATTTCGCACCCGATACCACGCTCATTCCCGAGAACGCCAGCGCAAGCGGCGAAGTTGCTTGCACGCAAGGAGCGAACTCCAACTGGTCGCCTATGTCCCACGGCTCAAGCAACCCTGCCGTATTCAACCGCTACTGCGGACCGCAACCACCCGACAAGACGCATTCCTACACCCTTGCCGTGTATGCGCTCGATACGAAGCTCGACCTGCCCGAAGGCTACTACCTGAACGAGTTCCGCCGCGCCATCGATGGGCACGTGCTTGCCAAAGCCACGCTTGAGATTCCCAGCCGCTCGTAAAGTACGGGGTGCCTCCGCACACTGTTGCAGCAAGCATTCGAATGACAAGACGCCGTGCAATCGCCGGTCGCATGTAAATCAGAAGCCTTGCTCAATAATCGATTTGACTAAAGCCGTAGCTTAGCGAGCTGCGGCTTTTTTAAGGTTGCTAATCGGTCTACGGCTTCGTGCCGTCATCGCCGTCGCTGAAGGTTACCAGCACCAGCATCCCCACCATCAAGATCAGGCCAATCCAATCAGCCCCAGTGAAGACCGTCCCTAAAAGCAGTGCCGAAAACAACATCGCGCTGGCAGGCTCCACCGCACCAAGCAGGCTGCCAGTGATCGAACCGACCAGGGACACGCCGCGCAAGTACAGCCAAAACGACAGGAACGTGCCCAAAAACGTCAGACCGCCGATTAACGCCAACCAACCCCGAGCGTCAAGCAAAGCAACCTCGGCGACGAACATCTGCGGGCCCATGGTGGTTAGATAAACAACAGTCGACAACACGAACGTGACGAGCATGCCCACCGCCGTAACCGGGAAGCTGCCGAACTTCTCGAACAAATGCGCATGGCGCGGCACCAGCACGTAAACAGCAACCGAGAACGCATTGAGGATGCCCCAGAAGAGGCCCGCTGCAGGTAAAACCAGCGTGGTAGGATCACCCTGGGTTGCGATGAGGAACGTTGCCACCAAAGCAAGGACAAGGCCCGCAGCCTCGATCGCGCGCGGGAGCCTGCGGCCAACAAGGCACGTGTACAGCATCACGAACACGGTTCCCAGCATTTGCAGAACAGTCGCGGTTCCCGCGTTGGTGAGCGCGACGGCCGTCATGCAAGCGAACTGATCGACGAACAGGCACAACCCGAAAACAAGCAGCGCGATCTTGGTAACCTTCGCGCACGTGGCCATTCGGTTGAACACCGCGCGACGCGCAACGAAAATGGCGACGAAGAACGCGATGCTTGCGAAGAACGAACGCACTACCGTAGAGAACAGCGGCGTGATGCCGTACGTTGCGAACAGATATTGAGCGCACGTTCCCGATACGCCCCAAAGCCCCGCGCCGACAACCCCTGAAGTGAAGCCGGCTATGAAGCGGCGGCGGGTCTCGGGGTTATGAGGCATGGTTCGCTCCGGCTTGGTCGCCGTCGCTGCGGTCTAGCAGACCGCGCTCGGCGACGGAGATGCAGCCGCTGCCGTCCCACACTGGAATGAAACTCTCTTTTGCGGCGGGACCTTCCTGCCAGAAATAGTCTTCCATACCGATCGAATCGGCGTAATCCAGCAGGCGCTCATATTCCTCGTTGGGCACGGTTTCGCCCAAACGTGGATAACTCGCAAGAACACGCTGCGCACGCGCATCGCCTTCTTCCGCACGCGATGCAAGAACGGGCGTGTACTGGTTCATAACAGACACCAGCACGTCATCGCCGTAACGCTCGTGAAGCAATTTCAAAACGCGCTTCGAATCCTCCAACCCGCCGGGCAACAGCAAATGGCGCACAACGACGCCACGCGTCATCCTCACTTGGTTGCGATATTCGTCGAACTTGGGAGCGCCAATGGTTTCGACCATGGCGTCAAGCGCACGGACGGCCACTTCAGGGTAGTCCGACACATGTGAATATGCCTGAGCCACCTGGCTGCTTGCGTACTTGAAGTCGGTAAGGTAAATATCAACCGTATCTTTCAGCGCGTTGATGGCCTGAAAACGCTCATAGCCCGACGTGTTCCACGCAATGGGAAGCACCAGCCCGCGCTCGCGCGACACCCGTACCGCCTCGCGGATCTGCAACGCATAGTGCGTCGGCGTGACGCAATTGATGTTGAGCGCGCCCTGAGCCTGCAGCTCAAGGAAGATATCCGCCAAGCGATCGATGGTCACTTCGATACCGAATTCGCCTTCAGCAATCGTCGCGTTTTGGCAGTACACGCAATGGAGCGGGCAGTTTGCGAAGAACACCGTTCCCGAGCCCGACTCGCCCGACAGTGGCGGCTCTTCCCAATAATGAAGGGCAGCGCGCGCTACGCGGATTGCGTCGTCGGCCCCGCAAACACCGCGCCTGCCCGCCGCACGATCGGCGGCGCACAGGCGCGGGCAAAGGTTGCAAGGCGAAAAGCGCAGGCTTCCAACCTGCGCTGGGAAATTAACAGCAGCCATGCTGGTGGCTGTGGCCGTGGTCATGGCCGCATCCGCACTCGTGGTCATGCGCATGCTCATGGCCGTGGTCGTGACCACAGTCGCACTCGTGGTCGTGACTATGATCATGATCGTGATCGCAGCCGCACTCGTGGTCGTGGCCTGCGTAATCGTCGTAATCATCGAAGTCGTACGGGGCATCGTAGTTATCCTCGTAGAACTCGTCGTCCTCGTCATCCAGATGGCCGTCGGTACTGTAGTAATCGGCCGCACGCGACCAGTCAAGACCAGCCTCGCGCACCTCTTCCTCTTCGCGATACAGCAGCGCAAGCGCAGAAGGAGCCATGTCAACGCCGCCGATGACGGCCAGCAGCTCGAGAACGCGCATGCAAGCTTCAAGCTGCGGAAGAACCAGGTCGATATCGTCAGCCGTGCTCATTGCGGCGGCAAGCTCGCCAATGAACATCTCGACGGTGTACGTACCGCTGAAGCGCTTCTCGGCAACCGCGGAAAGAACCTGATCGGCGTGAGGGGAAGCCGCACCGGCGCGACCCTCAAGCTCGATCTCGGATGCGGGGTCGTTCTGAACGGCGCGGAACAGCGCATCGGCCTCGATAGCGGCGACGATCTGGGCGGCAACCTGAACGGAAAGCGCGGCACGGGCCATCTGAGCGCTACCTGCAGCGCCGGTGATCTGGGCATTGCCGGCAAGAAGTTCGAGCACGGCAGTTGCGTCATCGATGTCGGCCTTCTCGCCTGCAACGAAGCACGCGATGTTCTCAATGCTGGCGAACGCATCCTCAACCGCCGTGTCCAAAACGACGATAGGAGCCTCGACGGGACGAAGATCGTTCACCATGGCAACCGCGGAAAGCTCACGTGCAAACGTGGGCGTGGTCGGCGACAAGTCGATGAGCAAAGCCCTGCTTGCCGCGCGCTTGACGATGCCGTCGGTTCCGAAATATGCATCCTCAAGAGCCGTGGTGCTGGTAAAATACGTGATGACTACTTCAGCATCCTCGACGATGTCCTCGGCGAACCAACCAGCAGCATCCAAAATGCGACGAACGTGCGCGCCAACGGTGTCATTGCCTGCGTAAAAATAAGCGGCCATGCGAAATCACATCCCAACGTGAAAGAAATAACAAAACAATGCGAAGCGGAAGCGGTCTTGACTATGCGCTGGCGAATGCCCCGCCATCAAGCGCCGCAACCGCCGCGCCGCGATCAATCAATCTACTGCTTGCGAACCTTGCGCGCGATACGGTCGGAAACTGTGGTGTTCTCGCGCGAGTCGTGACCCCAGAAAACCATTGCCAACATGCCCGGGCCCACATGCGAGCCGATAACCGGGCCCACATTCGCATCAAGGAAGTAGATGCTGTCGTCGACCTTGCGCAGCTCGTCCTTCAGACGTTCGGCATCCTTGGGGCAGTCGGCCTGGCCGATAACGACCATCTTGCTGGAGCCGTCGTCGATGGCGTTCTTCGAATAGAACTCGACCATCTGGCGAATGGCCTTCTTACGGCCGCGCGCAACACCTGTAAGCCCCAGCTTGCCGTCAAGAGAAATATCAAGCATGGGCTTCACATCAAGCTTGCTGCCCGCGAACGCAACCGAAGACGGAATGCGCCCGCCGCGTTTCAGCGCATCAAGCGAGTCAAGCGTGAACATCTCGTTCACGTAGAAGCGCGCCTCTTCCGCCCATTCCACCAGCTCGACGGCGGTAAGGCCGTGGTTGCGCTGATTGATGGCCTCATACACCAAAAGCGCCTCGGCGATGGACGCCAAGCGCGTGTCGACGATGTACAACTCGGCGTCGGGATGCTCGGCGATCAGCTGGTCGCGCACGAGAACCGCGGTGTTGTACGTTCCCGAAAGCTGGCTTGAGAAGCACAGGAACACGGTGGGGACGCCGCTTTCGATTGCACGCGAGAACGTCTCGTGGAAGGTGGTGATGGGAATCTGCGCCGTGGTGGGCATCTCGCCCTTGCGCATGCGCCCGTAGAATTCCTTCGGCGTGATGGTTTGATACAGGTCGTCAAGCTGCTCGCGGTTACCCATGATATAGGGGAACTGCAAAAGCTCGACGCCCGGAACGTCGATCAGCTCGAACGGAAGATCGCACGTGGTGTCAACGATGAGGTTGCATTTGATATCCATAGGCATGATTCCTCCCTCAGATGGTTAGTCGATGCCGCGCAAACGCTTCGCAAGGTCGCGACGGCGCTCGTACAAGCCGCGCTCGAGTCCCACCGGGTACGTATGGGGGTTCATGATGCGCTTTTGGGTTTCGTCAAGGGTTGCCAAGCCCTCTTTGGCGAAGTCGCGCGCTGCCATGGCGTCGCGCGTTTCGGGGGCAAGGACAACCTCGCCCGCACGGGCAAGCGGCTCGAGCAGGTTCTTGTAGGTCTTTCCCGCCAAATTCTTCTGACGCAGCTCGTCGAAGGGATCGACGATGGTTTCGCCCTTCTCGATGCCATGGTTGACGTCGAATACCATATCGCCCGCGATCTTGCCGTCTTCGTAGAAGTAACGGCGCACGTCAAGGACGCCAGGCGTGGTGAGCTTCGTGGCCGAACCGGTGATCTTCAGGTGGTCAACCCAGTCCTCGCCCGGCTTGCGCGTGGCGGACAGCTTGTAAACGCCGCCCAGCGTAGGCTGATCGTATGCAGAAGCAAGCTTGGTGCCAACGCCCCACGAAGCGACGACCGCGCCTTCGTCGCGGATCGAACGGATAAGGTACTCGTCAAGATCGTTCGAAAGAACGACGCCGCAATCGGTGAGGCCGGCCTCGTCAAGCATGCGGCGTGCCATCTTGCATTCCCATGCAAGGTCGCCCGAGTCGATGCGAATGCCCGAAAGGCGCTCGCCGCGCTCGCGCATCTCAAGGCCAACGGTGATGGCGTTCTTGATTCCCTGCTCGACATCGTAAGTGTCAACCAGCAGCACGCAGTTGGTGGGGAACGACTTCGCGTAAGCACGGAAGGCGGAAAGCTCGTCGGGGAATGACATCACCCACGAATGCGCATGCGTACCCGAAACGGGGATGCCGTACTCCTTGCCCGCAAGAACGTTCGACGTGGAGGCGCAACCGCCGACGACGGCAGCGCGCGAGGCCCAAAGCCCGCCCATACCCTGAGCACGGCGGAGGCCAAACTCAGCCACGGGAGACTCGGCCGCCTGGCAGATGCGCGCAGCCTTGGTAGCAATGAGCGTTTCGAAGTTCACGCAGTTCAGAAGCGGTGTTTCGATAAGCTGGCACTCAAGGATGCTGCCCTTCACGCGCACGAGCGGCTCGTTGGGGAACACGATGGTTCCCTCGCGAACGGCGTCGATATCGACCGTCAGTTTGAAATCGGCCAGATAATCAAGGAATCCCCGCTTGAAAAGCTTGCCGCCACCAGGAGCGGAAAGGCCCGCAAGGTACTCGATGTCCTGCTCGCTGAACGTGCAAGTTTGCACGAGCTCGGCCAGCTGATCCATACCGCAGGCAACCGCATAGCCACCCTTGAACGGGTAGTCGCGGAAATACATATGGAAGCACGCCTCGGTGTCGGCCATGCCGTGCTCCCAATAGCCCTGCGCCATGGTGATCTGGTACAGGTCGGTGAACAATGCGTAATCGATGGTCATAAGATCTCTTCCTTTTCCGTCGCGGTTTCCCGACGGCGTCTCTTCCATCAAGCTATTCCAGCAAGCAGGCGGATGGTTATTCGGCCATGCCCGAATACTTGGGGTCGTCTTCGTCGGCAGGCAAGATCACGACCCAGGGCTTGCCCTTGCGGGTGATGACCGCTTCTTCGCCGCTATGGTACACCTCGGACATGATTGCCTTGATGTTGTTCTGGGCTTCCTCGATATCGATGGACAGCAAAGCCATGGCTCTCCTTTACCTAGCTAAACGAATCAAACGCGACCCTGCGCCGGCAGCCGATCGCATGCATGACAAACGATGCGAACGAGCGGGGTTACTGGCCATTCGCCGGCGCGTGACCCTGATCGGGCTTCTTGCCCTGGCCGCCCTGGCCGTTGCCGCCGGAACTGCTGCGACGACGGCGCGGACGCCTGCCTGGCTGCGCGGATGCGGGCTTGCCGGCGCCCTCAGCTGAACCGGGCGCTTGCGGACGCGCATGCTGCGCTGCGCCCTTGCCCGACTGCTGCGCATGCTGCTGACCCTGCGAGGAACCCTCGCGAGAACGAAGCGCGGACGACTTGCGGCCCGGCGCCACCGATCCCTGTGCGCCGCCTGTGGGCCTTTGACCCTCGTTTTGCGCACGTGTCTCGGGGCTCCTTTGCACCTGAGCGCCCTTCGATCCCGAACCGCTGCTGCGACGACGACGGGTGCGGCCGCCGTTTGAAGGAGCGGAGCCCTCGGCCTTGGAGCCGTTCTGCTTGGGCGCGCCCTGTTTAGGTGCTGCGGCTTCCTGCTGCTTCTCGGCTGCGGGACGCTGACGTCGGTTGGGACGCTGACCCTGCTTCACGGACGGGCGCTTCGCCTCGGTCTCGGTAGCGGGTGCCTCCACCGTGCTGGTGGTTCCGTCGACGCCGACCTTGGTGGAGCGGCGGCGACGCTGCTTGTGCTGAATAGGTGCAGGTTCACTTGCCTGCTGTTGCTTGCGCGAGCGACCGGAGCGGCTTTGGCCCGACTGCTTCTTTCCAGATTTGCCCGAACCGACGCGACGCACCTCGGTGGGGTCGGCAAGGGTGTCCTTCTCGGTAAGCTGCGAGGTAAGCAGCGACGCAGCGCCCAGACGGTCCTCTTCCTTGGCGGCATGTGCTGCCTCCCAGGCCTCTTCGCCTACGGCATTCGGACGCGAGGAATCGCCGATGGTATCCATGTCGGCCAGCGGGACGCTGACGGGCTTCTCGTCCTCAACCAAGATCGAGACGGTTTCGCGAGGAACGTCCAGATCGACGACTTTGCCCTCGCCCACCGGCGTTCTCACCTTGGCATTCTTCTTGGGCGCGCGGCCATGGAAGTCTTTGTAGGCGTCGAACTCATAACGCAGGCAGCACATAAGACGGCCGCACAGGCCCGAGATCTTCTGCGGGTTAAGGGAAAGCCCCTGCTCTTTTGCCATGCGGATGGAAACAGGGTTGAACTCGCCGCCAAGCCTGCGACAGCACAGCTCCTGACCGCAATGACCGATGCCGCCGACCATACGAGCCTCGTCGCGCACGCCAATCTGCTTCATGTCCACGCGCACGCGGAAGCGCGAAGCCAGATCACGCACCAAGTCGCGGAAATCGATGCGATCTTCGGACTCGAAGAAGAACACGGCCTTGTCGCCATCGAACAGGAACTCGACGGCAACGGGGTTCATGTCAGGGGCTTTTTCTGCGGCGAGCTGGCGGAAGATCGGCAGCGCCTCGCGGCTTTTCGCCTCAAGCTCTTCAGCGCGGGCGATGTCTTCATCCGTTGCCAGACGACGCACGGGCTTAAGCGGGGATTTCAGCTTGGACACTTGATCGTGAGTAGCCTCGAACACCGGCTCGTCGACATGGCCGAACTCAAGGCCGCGAGCGGTGAGCACGACGACGGCGTCATCGGTGACAAGATCGAGATCGCGGGCGTCGAACCACAGGGTTTTGGGATTGCAAGCAAGTCTAACAGGCGCTATGCGAACCATACAGTGCCTCTTTCATTTCGAAGAACAGCGCATCGATGCACGTTTCGGAGGATACATTATAGTCGAGGGCCGAATTGCAGCGCTCGATTGCGGCAAAAGCGCGGGTCAAACGCGCTTCGTCCGTATGGGCAGCGGCGTCCTCGATTTGATCGCGGACGTCCACGTTGATGATGAGATCAGGCGTTCCCGCGCACGTGATGAGCACGTCGCGAAGGAACGAACCGGCAATGGAAGTAAGCTGGCGAAGCGACTCGCGCGTCTCGGCGGAAAGGGCACGCTTGTTGCGCGCCTCGATCTGGCGGATAGCGGACTTCGCCAGGAAGTCGGCATTCTCGGCAAGCTCGGCCTCTTGCTGCGCACGAACCGTGTCAAGCGGGGCTTTCACCTGAACAACCAGGTCGCGAGCCGATTGAATGATATCCCACGAATCGGCGTTGCGCAGCGAGCACACCACAGCAAGGACGTTGCGGCGAAACTCCATGCGCTCGTTCGAACGCGAGAAGGTGACGGCGCGCTCGATGGATCCGTCGCAGGCCTCAAGCGCCATCTTGGCAATCTCAAGCTCGACGCCGGTGTTCTGAGCCACCATTTTCGCGGCCTCATTGGCCGGGATGGTGCGGAACGGCACGACCTGGCAACGCGAGACGATGGTGGGAAGCACGCTTTCACGCGACGAGGCAAGCAGGATGAGCACCGCGTCTTCGGGCGGCTCCTCGAGCGTTTTCAGGAACGCATTGGCCGCGGAATCGGACATGCGGTCGATGCGACTGAGAATGTAGATCTTCTTGTTAGCCTGAATGGGCGCAAGCGTCACGTCAGAGACGACATCGCGCACCTGCTCGACCAGATACTGACCGTTCGCGCTTTCAGGCTGATAGAAATGCACGTCGGGGTGCTTGCGGCGTTCGATGCGATGGCAAACGTCGCAGGTGTCGTCGCCGCCCTTGGCGCACAGAAGCGCCTTTGCAAGCGTGAAAGCCGCCTGCGATTTGCCCGAACCTGCCGGCCCGCAGAACAGATACGCCTGCGACACGCGGCCGGAAGCCACACTGGTGCGCAGGAAATCGCGAACCTGCGGCTGTCCGACAACCCTATCGAATACGTCCGCCATTTAAGCGTCGCCGCCCTTCCCATCAAGAGAGTCGAACGGGACAAGCGACAGATCGAACGTTGGGAACAGATCGATGATCTGCGCAAACACCGCGCGGGCCGTGTCGGACTTCTTTCGCGAAGTGACAACCGTGCGAAAGCGCCCGGGGAAACGCTGTGCCGAGTCGGCGTAGCCCTGAGCCACGCGGGTATGGAAATCAACACCCGCAAGCTCGAGGCGATCGGCCTTCCTTCTGCTTGTTGCGCGTGCAAGGCCCACCGAGGCATCGAGGCCCGTGGTCATGAACACCGTGCGTGCGGGAACCGTGCCCTGGCAGGCAAGCTCATTGACGAAATCAACCGATGCACGGTCGATGCCGCGGCCGAATCCCTGATAGGCAACGGTGGAGTCGGTGAACCGATCGCAGATAACGACGGCTCCGCGTTCCAAAGCGGGCTTCACAACCTGGGCGACAAGCTGAGCGCGGGCAGCCTCGTAAATGAGCAGCTCGCAAACATCGGAGATCTCGTCATGCGCCGGATCGAGCACCAACCTGCGCAAGCTTTCGCCAACGGACGTGCCGCCCGGTTCGCGAAGCTGAACCACGTCGAAACCTTGGGCTTTCAGCTGCTGGACGACGAAGCCCATATGCGTGGTTTTGCCCGCACCGTCACCGCCCTCGAACGTGATGAACACGCCCGAAGCGGCCGTTTTCGAAGCCTCGTTTTCATTTTCGCCTTTGAAAGCCATGGTCTCGCTTCACCGTGATGGGTTGGTGGTTGCTGCCTTGATCGCGCGAACCAACATAGCGCGCGACGATCAGCGATTCTTCATTATAACCTGCACGGCAAAGCAAGACGGAAGCGTCGCATGGTCAGCCACGATTTAACCAGATGCGCGGCTTTTCGCCGACACATCAGCAAGACGTTTTTCACCTGAAGCTTTTTACAGCTCGCTCATTTTGCGATCAAGCAGCTTCTGAGGATCGACTATGTGCTTGCCCACCGCCATCTCTTTCGGGCCGAATCCAAGCGCCAGGCCCACGAGCTGCGGAAGATGAAGCGTCGGCATAGTGATGTCGCGGTCCTGCTTCTTCTGGGCGTCGTGTTGCCACATATCGAGCGCCATATGGCAAAGCGGGCACGGCGTGACCAAGCAGTCAGCACCCGCGTCCTTAGCGGCCAAGCAGCTGGCGCCGTTGGAGAGCAGCGCCTCGCGCTCGGCTGGATAGATGCTGTGGAAACCGCAGCAGGCCAAACGTTGGCTGAACTCGGTGTTATTGGCCCCAAGCGCCTCGGCAAGGGCCTCCATGGAATGCGGGTTGCGCGGGTCCTCGAAACCCATGACATCGGGCGGCATGAGAATATGACAGCCGTAGAAGTTGGCGACCGACAGGTTCTCAAGCGGGCGCACCACATGGCGGCGAAGCTCGTCAAGTCCGTACTCGTGCTCGTCGACGAGCACCCACAGGTAGTGCGTGACCTCGGCCGTGCCCTTGTATTCAAGCCCGATTTCAGCAAGGGCCTCGTTCACCTTCGCGCGCAGGGCAACATCCTCGTCGAGGCGCTTCTTCGCAGTGCGCAGCATGAGCGTGCACGTGTTGCACACGGTGAGAATGCGGTCGAAGCCGGCGGCCTCGGCCAGCGCGATATTGCGGGCGTTGACGGCCACGCCCAGGAAGTCGTCGACGTCCTGGATCTGGGCCGCACCACAGCACGTCCAACCCTCGATCTCCTGAATCTCTATGCCCAGACACTCACAGGTTTTCAACGTCGCGATCTTAAGTTCGCTTGCCGCGGACTCCAACGTGCAGCCCGGAAAGAACGCGTAACGATGCTTAGCCATGGTTCACCTCGTCGTCCTGGCCCCTGGAAAGGTTCTGGGAGAACTCGTACAAACGGCGCACGTCCTCGATGCCCTTCACTGGGCGCGGCATGTGCAGCGGGTTCATCTTGCCGGCCAGCACCATGCGCATCGCGAACGGCGTGCGAGTAAGAACGGTCTTGACCAGGCCCTCGGTGCGAAGCGCCAGCATGGTCTCATTAAGCAGGCCTGTCCTTTTGACGTCTCCGTAGAAGGACAGAGCATGACGCGCGCCTTCGGAGTTCGTCTGTCCCATCTCAATGGCGCGGCGGCGCAGGTAGCTGATCTCCTCGGCCACGGGGATATCCTTCGGGCACTTCGACGTGCACTGCTGGCAGTGGATGCACTTCCACAGGTTGTTCTGAAGGGCAGCCAGCACGCGCGCGCCACGATTGCCATCGCGGCTGTCGCGCTCGAAGCGGTAGGCCTTGTTCATAGCCGCGGGAGGCAGGTACGTGCCATCGTCGTAAGCCAGCTCACGGCACTCCGAGACGCAGCTGCCGCAAAGAATGCAATCGGCAGGCTTGGCGATGAGGTGGAAGTCCTCAGGCGACTGCAGATGGTCATGGCGACCCTCATGCGGGCACATCCAACCCTGCACCTTCTTCATCTTGTCGCCCACCCCGTCGAAATCAACGACCAGATCGCGCACAACGGGCAGGTTGTTCAACGGCTCAAGGGAAAGCTCGTCGGTGCCGAACGTGTCCAGCAGCGAATCGAGCTGGGTCTCGCAAGCAAGGAACGCGCTGCCGTTGACCTGCACCGCGCAGCTGCCGCAGATGGCGTGGCGACATGCACTGGTGAAGCAAAGCGTCGGGTCTTGCTGCTCGCGAATCTTGGTGAGGCACCCGAGCAGGGTGTCCTTGGCATAGGGCAGCTCGTAACGCTGGCTGAACGAGCGCTCTCCGTCGAAGCGGCGCACATTGAAGACGATGGTTCTTTCGGCGGCCATCAGTACGTCCTTTTCTCTGGCGGGAACTTCGTCACCGAAACGGGGCGATAGTCGATCGAATAAGACCCGTCCTTCGCAAGCGATACAAGGGTATGGGCCAAGAAGCGCTCGTCATCGCGCTGGGGGAAGTCCTCGCGCGAATGCGACCCGCGGCTCTCCTTGCGGGCACGGGCACCCATGCAGACAGTCTTGGCGATCTGCAGGATGTTACCCAGCTCCACGTAGTTCATGAACGCCTGGTTGTAGATCTTGGAGGGGTCGCCGATCGAGGCATCAGCATAGGCGGCTATGCACTCGTCGACAACGGCCTCAGCGGCCGCCATCCCCGCCTCGTCGCGGAAGATGCCCACGCCGTTCCACATGGCCTCGGCCATGCGGTCGCGAATGGCGAAAACGGACTCGCCGTCTTTCTTGCCGCGCATGGCATCGAAGCGCTCGGTCCATTGCCGGTTTAGCTCGTCGAGGCGGTCTGCAGCCGGAAGCTCGCGGCGGCGCGCCGTGTCGGCGGCGCCGATGCCGGCCTGCCTGCCGAAGAAGACCACCTCGGACACGGAGTTGCCGCCCAAGCGGTTGGCTCCATGGACGCTGATGCAGCTGCACTCGCCCGCAGCGTGCAGACCGTCCACAGCCGTTGCGCACGTGCGGAAGTCGACGACGTCGATGCCGCCCATCATGTAGTGGTTGGAGGGGCGGATGGGCACCGGGTCGGTAATCATGTCCACACCCTCGAAGGAAAGCGCCAGCTCGCGCACCTGCGGCAGGCGCTCCATGATGCGCTCGGCGCCCAGATGGCGAAGGTCCATGAGGACGTAGGACCCCATACCCTCGCCGAAACCGCGGCCCTCCCTGATCTCGGTCTCGATGGAGCGGGCCACCAGGTCGCGAGGGCCGAGCTCCATTTTCTCGGGGGCGTAGCGCGCCATGAAGCGCTCACCTTGATTGTTGATGAGGTAGCCACCCTCGCCGCGGCACGCCTCGGAGAGCAGCACGCCCGTGGAAGCCAGGCCCGTGGGATGGAACTGCACGAATTCGGGGTCTTTGACGGGGACACCCGCACGCAGGCACGCCGCCACGCCGTCGCCGGTCATGTTGGTGGCATTGGTGGTGCGACTCCAGTACACGCGGCCGAAGCCGCCGGCGGCGATGACGACCGCCTTGGCTCGAAAGACCTCGATCTCGCCGCGGCGCAGGTCAATGGCCACGACGCCCTGAACGCCGTCCTGATCGCGGGCGATGTCCAGCAGGTTCATCTCGTCCAGGAACTCGACGCCGTTCTTCAGGCAGTTCTCGTAAAGCGCGTGCAGCACCACGTGACCGGTCTTGTCGGCCGAGTAGCAGCAGCGCGGATGGCTCGCACCGCCAAAGGGACGCTGCGCGATGAGGCCCTTCTCGTCGCGCGAGTACGGCACGCCCATGCCCTCAAGCTCGAGCACCAGGTCGGGCATGCCCGACACGAAGAACTCCACTGCGTCCTGGTCGGCCAGGAAGTCGCTTCCCTTGACCGTGTCGTAGAAGTGGCTCTCGATGGTGTCGGTCTCGTCGCGGTAGCCCAAGGCCGCGTTCATGCCGCCCTGGGCCGCGCCGGTGTGGCTGCGCGTGGGGAACACCTTCGTGAGCACCGCGACCGACAGGTCGCCCTGCTTGCTGGCGGCCAAAGCCGCCGACATCCCCGCACCGCCGGCGCCGACGATGACCACATCGTAAGTGCGCATCGGATTCCTTTCCTGTTTATAAGCGAAACGGCGGCCACGGATTTGAAGCCGCGGCCGCAGATCTAGGATTGCCCAGACTTGCTGCCATGCCCGGGCGATCTATTATTTGTCGTCTTCCTTCGAAGCTGTAGCCTTCGCTGTCTTCAATTTGGCAGCCGAGGTTTTCGACTTTGTGGTTGACGTTTTTGCCTTCGCAGTCGAAGCCTTCTTCGTTTTGCCCTTGGCAGTCGTCTTGCCCTTTCCGGTCTTAGACTCGTCCTTCTCTTTGCTTGGGCAATCGAAATTCGGACAGAGCTTCCACGGGCCGCGCGCGGTGGTGACGATGACCATGGGAGCACCGCATGCCTCACAGGTTTCCTCGGTTGCCGTAAGCTTGCCGTACTGCGGAAGCGGATAGCTGGTATCGCATTCCTCGTAATTCTCGCAGCGGATGAAGCGCTTCAGCGTGCGCGGGTTCTTCTGCGCGATAAGCTTGCTCTCCTTGCCCATTGCGGCGCATGTGGGGCACATGCCCACCACCACATCGGGCTCTTTGTTGGACTCGCAATTGGGATCGATGCACATGACACGCGGCTTCGAGCGGAACGCCGTGACCTTAACCTGGGGCATGCCGCACGTCGGGCAAACCTCGGGAACCGATTCGATCTTGCCCTTCGGCAGCGGGTAGGTGACGTCGCAATCGGGCCACCCCGAGCAGCCGATGAACATCGACTTGGTTTTGTTCGAGGCCCTGATTTGCAGGTCTTTGCCGCACTTAGGGCACTTGCCGACATAGGCGTCGGCCGCAACCGCGTCGGCAAGGGCGTCCTTGACCTCTTCCGCGTGGGGAATGAGCTGGTCGAGCTGACCAGCCAACAATGCACGCGAATCGGCAACGACATCGTCTTTGGTGGTTTTACCGGCAGCGATGTTGTTCATCTCCTGCTCGAGCTCGGCAGTCATCTCGGGATGCGTGATGTGCGGAGCGTACTTGTCAAGAGCATCGCACACGGCCATACCCAGCTGAGAAGGCTCAAGCGGGTCGTTCTGAACGTATTTGACGTCGTACAGACGCTGGATGATGGAGTGGCGGGTGGACTTGGTGCCAAGCCCGAGCTTCTCCATTTCCTGAATGAGCTTGCCCTGACTGTAACGCGCAGGGGGCTCGGTCTGCTTCTTCGTGCAGGTGGCGCCGTTGAACGCGATGACGTCGCCCTCGGCCAGCTGCGGAAGCCGCTCGTCCTTCTTCAGGCCGTACGGATAGATAGCGCGGAAGCCCGGGGAGACAAGCACGTCGCCGCGTGCTGCGAACGATTCGCCTGCGACATCGAGGGTGACCTTGGTGCCCTCGACGATGGCCTCGTCGGAAAGCGTTGCCAAGAAGCGACGCGCGATGAGGTTGTACAGTTTGTACTTCGAGGCATCCATATCGTCGGGCGTTGCCTTCGCCGTGGGATAGATAGGCGGATGGTCGGTGTCTTGCTGCTTGCCGCGCGTTGCCGTGATCTTGCCCTTCGAAAGGATCTTGCGGCAGTGCTCGGCATACGCCGGGTTGCCGGCAATGGTTTTGACGGTTTCCGCCAGGTTCAACGACGACGGATACACCGTGTTGTCGACACGCGGGTAACTGATGTAGCCGTCCATATACAGGCTTTCGGCCAAACGCATGGTGCGCGCAGGGCTGATGCCTTCGGCTGCAGCGGCAGCCATGAGCGACGTGGTGTTGAAAGGGGCCGGCGGCTTGACGGTGCGCTTGCGCTTGGCGATCTCGCTTACGGTTGCGGTTTTCGCGCCATCGACGTGCGCCATGACGGCGTCTGCCTCGGCCTGGTTTTTGAAGCGAGCCGTGGCATGCGGCGCTTCGAAGGCGTCATCGCCCTGGCCGAACTTTCCTCGGATGACCCAGTAATCCTCGGGAACGAAAGCCATACGCTCGCGTTCCTTAGCGACGACCAGCGCAAGGGTCGGGGTTTGGACGCGGCCGGACGAGCGAACGTTTCCGTAACCGGCGAATTTCACCAACGTGAGGTAACGGGTAAGCGCAGCGCCCCAAATAAGGTCGATGTCCTGACGCGATGCACCGGCCTGAGCCAGATTGACGTCAAGTTCGACCAGGTTATTGAACGCGTGGGTGATCTCTTCTTTAGTGAACGCGGAGTAACGCGCACGGGAAACCGGCGCCGAATCGTTCACTTCCTTGATGCACGAAAGCGCATCGGAACCGATGAGCTCGCCTTCGCGGTCGAAGTCGGTTGCGATGACGATGGAATCGGCCTTCTTCGCCAAGTTCTTAAGCGAGCGGATGATTTCCTTTTCCTTCGGCAGCTTCTCGATAGGTGCGTAGACCAAATACGGAAGAGCCTCCATCTTCCATGACTTCAGCTCGATGCCGTCGGCCAAGAACGGCTTGCGCTTGGATTTGTAAGGAGGACGCGCTAGGTTCGCGGGGATGTTCGCGGGAACCGCCTCGCCGTCGACGGTGACGCCGCGCCAGCCGCCACGCTGCTTGTAAACAAGCTGAGGCGTGAAGTCGGGCTCGAGGATGTGACCGCGCAAACCGATGGTCACCCATTCCTCGCCGGCAACCTCGAATCGGTACACCGGGGTTGAATACACCTTGTCCTTCTTGGGCTTCGAGGTACCCAGCAACGCAGCGATTTTCTCGGCTGCATCGTTTTTCTCGGTGACCACTAGCTTCATGCGATCTCTCCTGTTCGTCGATCGGTTTCCACGATCGTTCTTGTTCACACGGCGCCCAATTCGATTATTAACGTGTGGGGCTTCATACGGTTCTTCATGTCGGCTTGCCTGCACGCGGCTGACAACAGCCGCCCGAGTTAAGGTTACGCAGGCAAAACTCGACTAAGCAGGCTTTAGCATACACGATTTCGGGTAGCCGACAATGAGATTGTCGCCCGCGGAACGATTCGTTTCCCAGGCGACATAATGCGTTGGACTGCCGTTAGAGCGTTGCTGGAGCTGCGGCTAATTGCCGTTTTATTTCCGTTGGACAGATGCTCGATCATGCCGATTTCGACGCTGGTTGATCATGTTCTCAACCCCGTTCGCCATACCATGAGGAATGTACGTCATGCCCTCGAGATCGTCGGGAAGATAGTCGTACAAGCTTTGCGGATCCGTTTGCACGATGTCCTCCAACCTCGGAACGGCTCCCGCACGCTGCTTCGCGCACAGCGCGTAAACGCAAGCGCCCTGCGCCGAGAGCTTCTCTTCATACAGCGTGTACGGATCGTCAGGGCGCGCCGCGCGGCAGTCGTCCGTCTTCCAGACAACATCGAAACCGGCGAGCTCAAGCTGGCCGAGCGAGTAAATGAACAGGGGATCGCTGTCGGTTTTAAGCCAAAGCTCGCCGTCCTGTTTGAGCACCGACCGATACGCAAGCAGGCGGCTTACGTGCGTCAAACGACGATCGGCATATTTCTTTTTCGGGAAAGGCGCCGGGAAATTCATGTAGATAGCCGAAACCTCGTTGGGTGCGAACAACGCATCGACATGCGGGTTCTCGTCAATGGTGAACACGGTATTTTGCACACCCGCGTCCTTTGCCACTTCGGCGCCGTGCATCGCGCATACTGGTTCGATGTCGATGCCCACGAACAGAACCTCGGGCTGGGCTTGGGCGCAGGCAACCGTGAAGGCGCCCTTGCCGCATCCCAGATCGATGCGCACCTCGCTCCACCGCTTTGCCGTAGGATCGATTGGTTCGGGCATTTGACCTGCAAGGATATCGTCTATGGATGAGGCCACCGCGGGGCGCCACTTGTCCCAGCATCCACGCCAAACAGCAGGGCGCCGTTCGATGCACGACTCCACACGTGAAAGGCGTTTCTCAAGGTCGAAGCCTTTATGTTTGCGGGAACGAGCCGTGCGCGTCATTCAGCCACCTCGGCAGCCGCCTGCGCCTCGGCCTCTTCCCTTTCAAGAACAAGCTTCATGGCGGCAATGGCACACTCAAGCTCGGCGTCGCCAGGTTCGCGCGTGGTCAGGCGCTGCATTTGCAGACCGGGCCAAAGGATAACTTTAACAAGAGCCATCTCGGGATGGGTTCCCGCCCAACGCACCGTGACCTCGTACGCCAAACCGGCAATGACGGGCATCAGCAGAATGCGAACCAGAATGACCAGCGCCAGCTTAGGGGCGCCATCAGGAACGCCCCACGCAGCGATAAGCGCGTTCAAGGGCGTGACCGTGTAGATGAAAATCGCGATGATCATGACCATGATCAGGAACGCCGTGCCGCAACGAACATGCAGGCACGGGAACTGCCGAGCGTTTTCAGGGGTCAAAGGCAAACCGTGCTCATAGCAGTGAATGGTCTTATGTTCGGCGCCGTGATAGGCGAACATGCGCTTGATGTCTTCCATGCGGCCGATGAGCCAGATGTAGAAGACGAAGACCGCAATGCGCAAAATGCCGTCGACGACGTTCCACGCGAGCGTGTTCGAGTCGTACTCGCCAACGATGAGGTTCGTAATGAACGCGGGCGCGACCACGAACAACACGACGCCCAGCAGAAGACCGAGACCCATCGAAAACGCCATCTCCATACTGCTGAGGGCCGGTTCGGGGTTTGGCGATTGGACGCTGTCGCTCGGCTCTTCGTTTGAAACCGGACGCTGTCGCTGCGCTTCATTAAAAGCTGGACGCTGTCGCTGCGCTTCCGAGGAAGCGCGCTCGGCGTCAGCGGAAGCACCTTCGGCGGCGTCGGCGTCTATAGATTGGACGCTGTCGCTCGGCTCTTCCAGAGCCGGCTCGGCATCTACAAACGCATGCTCGACGGCAACGCTCAGAGCCTTATAGCCCAGCACCAAAGATTCAACGAACGCACGGCAGCCGCGAACAATCGGCCAGTACAGCCAGCCGTTCTTTTTCTTGCCGCTGGCAAGATCGTGCTCTTCCGTATAAATGACGTCGTTGGGCTGCCGCACAGCGACAGCCCAGTTGAACTTGCCGCGCATCATGACGCCCTCAAGGAGCGCCTGACCGCCGATGTGTGTTTTCAGGGCGCCATCTTCCGAAAACGCCCGTGAAAGATCGTTTTTCTTTTCAGACACGGAACTGCTTCCTGTTTCGAATTCGGGAAATGCCGCATCTGGCTTTGGGATTATTCGTCAGCCTCGACGCGTGCCGTCATCTCCTCAGCCGAAGGCAACTGAACCTTCGGATAAGGATTGCCGCAGCACATTTTACCTTCGGGGCAGCCGCCGCGGACGCATCCGGGACCAGCATCGCAAAATACGTATGGCGCGATGGGGCGAACCAGCTCGAGCGTCTTCCATGCCATCTCGCGAATCTCCCACTGCGCACGGTTGCAGCAGCGGATATCGAAGAAATGACGCAGTTCGCGAGCGTTCATGGTCATGATGAGCTTGGTTTCGGTTGCATTCGGCAGAACGTAACGCGCGTCCTCAGCAGGGATGCCCACCTCCATGAAGTCCTCGTAGGCCTTCTGAATGTCGGCGATAAGCGCATCGAAGCGAGCAGAGGCCTCTTCGTTAGCGGCGATTGTGGGCGGTTTGATAACCTCGATGCCGTCCTTGTACTTAACATAACGCTGGCTCTGCTGCTCGTAGCTTGCCAGACGGTGACGAACGAGCTGATGCGTAAGCGTGCGCGAAACACCCTCAAGGGCGAACGTGAAGGAAGCATGCTCGAGGGTCGAGAAGTGGCCGCCGGTAAGAACCGTGGAAAGCACGCTGTACATGCGCTTCGTGGGCATGTCCTCCATCAGCTCGGAGGCGCCGATGGGCGCATAGCACAAACGCGCGGCCGTGGCGATGGCTCGCTCGGGATTGGGAGTGTGGTACAAAAGCTCGACTCGCATGTCTTCCCCTCTCTTGATTAGTCTGCCGAATGATCATACCTGAGGACTGCGTTCAAACCTCGCGCTCTCCAGCCGAGGTTAAAGAAAATTCGGTCTGCGACGTTTCGTTACACGAAAAAACGCCGCCATCCCGAAGGATGACGGCGCATAAACAGTTTGATCAGCGAATACGCGACCAACGCAACCTTTAGCGCAGGTTGTAGAACGCGTCGCGGCCAGCGTAACGAGCCTGGCTGCCCAGATCCTCCTCAATGCGAAGAAGCTGGTTGTACTTGGCAACACGGTCGGAGCGGCACGGAGCACCGGTCTTGATCTGACCTGCGTTGGTGGCAACGGACAGATCGGCAATGGTGGTGTCCTCGGTCTCGCCGGAACGATGACTGACGATGCAGGTGTAACCGGCCTGCTTTGCCATCTCCATAGCCTCGAGGGTTTCGGTAAGGGAGCCGATCTGATTGACCTTGATCAGGATTGCGTTAGCGCAACCAAGCTCGATGCCCTTCTTCAGACGCTTGGAATTGGTGACGAACAGGTCGTCGCCAACCAGCTGCACGCGGTCGCCGATGCGATCGGTGAGCATCTTCCAGCCATCCCAGTCTTCCTCGGCCATGCCATCCTCGATGGAGATGATCGGGAACTCGTTGACCAGGGCCTCCCAGTAGTCGACCATTTCGGCGCTGGTAAGCTCGCGGCCCTCGCCCTTCAGCTCGTACTTGCCGGTTTCGACGTTGTAGAACTCAGTGGAAGCGGGGTCCATGGCGAACATGATGTCCTTACCGGGAACATAACCGGCAGCCTCGCAAGCCTTGACGATGTACTCGAGCGGCTCGGAATTCTTGGTGAAGTTGGGAGCGAAGCCACCCTCGTCACCAACGCCGCCGCCAAGGTCAGCGTCGTGAAGAACCTTCTTCAGAGTGTGGTAGATCTCTGCACACCAGCGAAGAGCCTCGGCGAAGGACTCGGCACCGACGGGCATGATCATGAACTCCTGGAAGTCAACGTTGTTGTCGGCATGAGCGCCGCCGTTGAGGATGTTCATCATCGGGGTGGGCAGAAGATGAGCGTTCGGGCCGCCCACGTACTTGTACAGAGGGAGCTCGGACGACTGAGAGGCGGCACGAGCAACTGCCAGGGAAGCGCCCAAGATGGCGTTAGCGCCGAACTTGCCCTTGTTCTCGGTGCCATCAGCCTCGATCATGGCCTCGTCGATAGCGCGCTGGTCGGTTGCGTCCATGTCGTACAGAACGTCGGCGATCTCGGTATTAACGAAGTCGACAGCGTTCAGCACGCCCTTGCCAAGATAGCGATCCTTGTCGCCGTCACGAAGCTCGACAGCTTCGAAGGCGCCCGTCGATGCGCCGGAAGGAACGATTGCGCGACCCATAGCGCCGTCGTCAAGGATGACCTCGACCTCAACCGTGGGGTTGCCGCGCGAATCGAGAACCTCGCGACCATAAACATCAAGGATGATGCTCATTGTTGCCTCCTCAGACAAACTAGTTTCAATTTGAAGCGCATAACAAAGATGCACAACACTTCAATGATATCACGCCAGCGCGGTGGACGGGGGTCTAAGGAGTGGACGGCAAGGCACCTTAGCATCTAAAGCAGCAGAGCCACTACAACGAACAGGACGATTCCTGCCGATAGCAGCGCAAAAGACAACGCCGAGAAGTCACGAACCGAAAGTGAAGCGCGCTTGACGGTAGTTTCCGCAGCGCCATAACAGCGCGAATCCATGGCGATGGCGATTCGGTCGGCTCGCCTGAACAAACCAACGAACAGGGGAACGAAAACCGCTCCCCACGCCCTAATGCGGCTGATCACAGGCCCCGAAGAAAAGGGTGCCCCGCGAGATGCCTGCGCATCACGCATGCGGGCAAGCTCCTCGAACACCATGGGGATGAAGCGAAGCGCGAGCGACAGAACCAAAGCGATATCTCCTACCGGGACACCCACACGCGCCAACGGAAACAGCAACCAAGAAAACGCCTGAACCAAATCGGTTGAGGTAGTGGTGAAGCACACCACGAAACTTGCAACGGCAAGCGACATCATACGCACCGCGCTAATCCCACCAATAAGAAGACCTTCCGAAGCGGCGTCGACATTGATCGCATTGAAAAAAACCGCGAACAAGGACAGGAACGCGACGGGGATAAGAAGAACCGAAAGCCTACGGACCGGAATCCCACCAACCCCAGCGGCCACCACAGCACACACCGCAAAGAGCGACACGCCCACAAGCGTATCGGCGAAGAATATCGCAACGGTGTACGCAAGCAGCAAAAGAACCTTCACGCGCGCATCGCATGCGTGAATCGGGGTGTTTCGAGCGATATATAACGAAGCTGCTGAATTCATAGAGCGAGTATCCCATATGCCATGCCCGCAATGGAAAATGATCGGTCGAACATAAAAAGAAAGGGAACCTTACGGTTCCCTTTCAAAACAAGCTTTGAAGATAAGTCCGATTACTCGGCCTTCTTCTCCTCGGTAGCCTCGGCCTCAACCTCAGCGGCGAGCTCCTCGACAGCCTCGGCGACTTCCTCGGTCTCGGCCTCAGCCTTGACCTCTTCAGCCTCGACCTTCTTGGGCTGAACCTTCTTAGGAGCAGCCTTCTCAGCCTTCTTGGCGACGGGCTCGGTGCAGAGCTCCATGATGACCATGGGGGCGTTGTCGCCCTTGCGGTTGCCGAGCTTCATGATGCGGGTGTAGCCGCCCTGACGATCGGCGAACATGCCCTGCTCGACCTTCTCGAAGACCTCGCGGACCAGTTCCTTGTCGTTGCCAAGCCAAGCGATGGCAAGACGACGGGAATGAAGGTCGCCCTTCTTAGCCCAGGTGATGATGCGATCGACGTCGGCGCGGATTTCCTTAGCGCGCGGCTCGGTCGTCTTGATACGGTCGTTGTAAAGAAGCGCGCTGACCAGGCTACGCTTCATAGCACGCGTATGGCTGGAGTCGGTACCCAGCTTACGGCCCTTGTAATTGTGCCTCATTGTCTTTTTCTCCTATACCTAAAGCCAGATTAAAGCTTCAGATTCAAACCCATCGAAATGAGCTTGTCCTTGACTTCCTCAATGGACTTCGCACCGAAGTTCCTGATGTTCAGCAGGTCGTTCTCGGAGAATTCGACCAGCTGGCGCACGGAATGGATACCGGCACGCTTCAAGCAGTTGTAGGAGCGAACCGAAAGGTCCAGATCCTCGATCTGCTTGTCAAGCTCAGCGTTCGTCTCCTGATCCTCGGGAGCGAAGATAGAGGGAACCTCGATTTCCTCTTCACCTTCGGCCTCGCCGAGAGCCAAGAACGCGCCCATGTACTGGTTGACGATGTTGACGGCACGCAGAACAGCGTCGGTCGGGTCGACAGAACCGTCCGTCTCGACCTCAAGCACAAGCTTGTCGTAGTCGGTGCGCTGACCGACACGGGTGTTGGTGACGTTCATCGTGCAACGGCGAACCGGGGAGAACAGCGAGTCGACATGGATGATGCCGATGGGGTCCTCGGAACGCTTGTTGTGATCGGCCGGGACGTAACCGCGGCCGACACCAATGCGGATGGACATATCGAACTGACCGCCATCGGCAACAGTTGCGATGACGTGCTCGGGATTGATCAGCGTGAACTCGGTGGGAACATCGAGATCGGCGCCGGTCACCACGCAGGGGCCCTCGACGGACACATGCGCGATGGCTTCCTCGACATCGCCGTTGAGAGCGGAGAAGACAAGACCTTTCACGTTCAGAACGATGTCGGTGATGTCCTCGATAACGCCCTCGGCGGTGGTGAACTCGTGCTGCACGCCCTCGATCTGGATAGCGGTTGCCTTAGCACCGTCCAGAGACGAGAGCAGGACGCGACGCAAAGAGTTGCCAAGCGTGTTGCCATAGCCGCGCTCGAGCGGCTCGACGATGAAGCGAGCAACGGTGTCGCTTACTTCCTCTGTTGTAACTGTAGGCCTCATGAACTCTGTCATGCTTTGCAAGCCTCCTTAAGCGGTAGCGCGATTACTTCGAGTAAAGTTCGACGATGAGCTGTTCGTTGATGTCCAGATCGATCTGATCGCGTTTCGGGAGAGCAAGAACGCTGCCCTGAAGTTTCTCGATGTCGACTTCCAGCCAAGCAGGCACGGAGACGCGCTCGTTGGAGACAAGGGCGCTCTTGATGACGAGCAGGTCCTTGGCCTTAGGAGCAACGGCTACCAGGTCGCCGGGACGGACGCGGTAGGACGGAACGTCCACGCGACGGCCGTTGACGGTGATGTGGCCGTGGGTAACGGTCTGGCGAGCTTCCTTGCGGGTGCGAGCGAAGCCCAGACGGAAGACGACGTTGTCCAGGCGGGTCTCGAGGATGGTGAGCAAGTTCTCACCGGTAACGCCCTCGAGGGCCTTAGCGCGCTTGAAGTAGCTACGGAACTGCTTCTCGAGAACGCCGTAGATGAACTTAGCCTTCTGCTTCTCGCGCAGCTGAAGTCCGTATTCGCTTTCCTTACGACGGCGAGACGGCTGACGCTTGGATTCCTTGGTGGTGTAACCCATAACCACAGGATCGATGCCCAGCTGCCTGCAACGTTTCAGAACCGGAGTCCTGTCAATTGCCATAATCTTATCCTTTCAACTACACGCGACGACGCTTCTTGGGACGGCAGCCATTATGAGGAATGGGCGTGCAGTCCTGGATGCTGGAAACCTCAAGGCCTGCTGCCTGCAGAGAGCGGACAGCGGTCTCGCGACCCGAACCCGGGCCCTTGACGAAAACAGCAACCTTGTGAAGGCCATGCTCCATAGCGGTCTTGGCAGCGGCCTCGGCGGCCATCTGAGCAGCGAACGGCGTGGACTTACGAGAGCCCTTGAAGCCGACGGTGCCAGCGGACTGCCAAGAAATGACGTTGCCCTGAGGATCGGTGATGCTCACGATCGTGTTGTTGAACGTGGACTTGATGTGAGCAGCACCAACGGTGATGTTCTTGCGGTCAGCGCGACGGATGCGCTGCTTTGCATTCTTTTTCTGTGCCATTGTCAGCTAACCCCTACTTCTTCTTGCCGCCGATTTGCTTGCGCGGGCCCTTGCGAGTGCGTGCATTCGTATGAGTGCGCTGGCCACGGACGGGCAGGCCACGACGATGACGCAGACCACGGTAGCAACCGATATCCATAAGGCGCTTGATGTTCTGAGAAACCTCGCGATGCAGGTCGCCCTCGACGGTGAGGTTGTTCTGGATGTAATCGCGGAGCTTGGTCAGATCGTCTTCCGTGAGATCGTTGCAACGAACGTCAGGATCGACGCCGGTCTCTGCAAGGATCTTCTTGGAGGTCGTCAGACCGATGCCGTAAATGTAGGTCAAACCGATCTCAACGCGCTTGTCGCGAGGAAGGTCGACACCAACAAGACGTGCCATATACAATCTCCTCTTTCTAGCCTTGACGCTGTTTGTGGCGCGGGTTCTCGCAAATCACGTAAACCGTGCCATGGCGACGAATGATCTTGCACTTGTCGCACATCTTCTTGACCGAAGGACGTACCTTCATAATTGCTTCCTTTCGGTGTTCCAATACTTGCCGTATATCTCACACGGCCAGCCGCTGCCGATGATTTCGAGCTTAGGCGCTGCTGCGATCCGACTTCCTGAACGCAGCACTCGACTCAAGATGAGAGGCTATTCGCTTCCAGCTGCAACCCTGCCAGAACGAACCAGGCCCTTGCGCGGCCATCGATGCCGCGCTTGGGAGCCTACTTGAAGCGATACGTGATACGACCGCGGTTGAGGTCGTAAACGGAAAGCTCCACGGTTACCTTGTCGCCAGGAAGGATTTTGATGTAATGCATGCGCATCTTCCCGGAAATGTGCGCCAAGATTTCGTGGCCGTTCTCGAGTTCGACTTTGAACATCGCGTTGGGCAATGCCTCAAGGACCGTACCCTCGAGTTCGATGACATCTTGTTTCGTCAAAAGTGCTCCTTCAAGAAAATCGTCATTAAGCAGCAATAGTGAATTTTACCAGAGAAGAAAGCGAGATTTTGAAAAATGGAAGTGAGCGCACAAAATCCCCAAACCGTCCTTCTTCGCTTTTCGCGAACACGGTTCGAGGTGCCTGCATGTCAGGCGCGCGACTCAAAAGATCGCGCAGTCCTCAGTGCCTTCCGCGCTGGACGCGTTTCGTATTCGAACGGCATGGGACCGCCAGGTATTCTTTGCGGCGCAACGGGAACCCGTATAAGAACACGCCTAAAGCCGCCTTGTCGGCTTTCATGCATTGGATATGTTAGCACATGGTTCGCTCGTCCACATGAACTTCACGAGTAGAGTTTGCACTTACCCCCAACTACGCAGGCACACATGTGCAAGCACCTAGTAATCCCGCCCTATCGCCTGCGGATCTCCCAGAAAGCGATGGCGCTTGCCGCAGCAACGTTCAACGAGTCCACGTTGTGCGCCATGGGAATCATCACCGTATGGTCACAGGAATCGATGGTGCTTTGGAACAGGCCGTCGCCCTCGGTTCCCAGCACGATGGCAAGTTTGTCGGCCGCTGCGATCTCGGGGCCGTCAAGCGCTATGGAGTCCTCGCGCAACGCCATCGCAACCGTGGTGAAGCCACGACGTCGAAGCTCGGGCACGCCCTCGCCTGCCCACTCGCGGGTCGAGCCGATGCGCGTCCACGGAACCTGGAACACCGCGCCCATGCTGACGCGCGCGGCGCGGCGATAAAACGGGTCGTGGCACGAAGGCGTGACCAGCACGGCGTCGATTCCCAGCGCCGCCGCCGAGCGGAAGATGGCCCCGACGTTGGCGTAGTTGGTGACGTCCTCTAGCACGGCCACGCGCTTGGCGTTGCAAAGCACTTCATCAAGCGTAGGAAGAATCGGTCGCTCGAAGCACGCAAGCGACCCCCTGGTCACCTGATAGCCGGTAAGGTCGTGAAACTCCTGGGTGGTAGCAAGAAAGATCATGGCATCGGGCCATTCGCGCGAAATGCGATCGATGATCGCGGCGTCATGGGCCTGCCAGGTTTCCTCGACGAACAACGACAACGGCCTGACCCCTGCATCAAGGGCACGCTCGATGACGCGCTGCGATTCGCCGATGAACATGCCGTTGGGATTGTCGCGCCTGAACCCCTCGCCACGTTTCAGCTGACCGTCGGTCATACCGGAATACGGAGCCAATCGCTTGTCGCGGGTTCCTTCGGGAAGCTCTGAAATGCGAACGATCGGCATGCGTTACCTTTCTTCCTTTGCATGCACGCGGCGAGGCAGCTCGATGGTGCACAGCACGGCGGCGATTCCGATAAAGCCGCCGATAAGCATGATGACGCTGATGGCGTGAGTCAAGTCGGCCGCAGGAATCTGCGCCAGAACCGTGTTGCCCACGGTGATGGACAGAACCAGACCGACGATCACGATGGAAAGCGACTGGCCGATGCCGCGCATCGCCGTGATGGTGGCATTGGCTTCGGAATAGCTTTCAGGCCCCACGCACGACATCACGACGCTTTGGTTGGGCGCGACGAAGAACGCATTGCCAAAACCGATGGCGAGCAACAGCGCAACTACCTGCCAAAGCGTCAGACCCTGCTCCACGAAGCTCAAACCGAACAGCGACGCCGTCACGACGATCACGCCGAAAGCGGAAACCACGGCGGGGCGCATGCGGTCGGCCAGGCTGCCCGCAAACGGCGAAAGCAAACCCTGGATAGCGGGCTGAGCCAGCATGACCAGGCTGGCAGTTGCCGCATCGAGGCCTTGCACGACCTCAAGATAGATGGCCATGGTGTACCCAACCGCGAAGAACGCCGCGGTTTTCAAAAGCGATGCGGAGTTCGCACGACCGTACAACGCGCTTTCAACGAAAAGGCGCACCTGCATGACAGGCGCCTCACAGCGCCACTCGTGCGCAACGAACACGCCAACCAAAAGCACGCCGACGCCGAAGCAGATGGGTGCCCACGAGATGGCGGTCCACTCGGACAGGCCGAACATCAAAACGAAGAGCGACACCATGAATAGCGCGCTGCCCACATGATCGAACGGCTGCGTTTGCTCGCCGGGAACATCCTTCTCGATGCGGAAGATGCTGAGATACGAGCAAAACGCGCCAACCACGACGCCCGTCACGAATACGTAGCGCCAGCTAAGCAAATCGCACAGGACGCCGCCGATGACCGGACCCATGGTAAGGCCCACGCCCACGAACGTGCCGTACAAACCAAGCATGCGGCCCTTGTGCTCGGGAGGGAACGCCAGAAGCATCAGCGCGACATTGGCTGCCAAGATGGCGTCGCCCGACACGGCCATGGCAAAACGGGCGCCGATCAGGAACTCGATGTTGGGAGCAAGCGCGCACGCAGCCGAGCTGATGGTGAAGAACACCGTGCCGATGATAAGCATGAGGCGGCGGCCCTTGACGTCGGCAACATGCCCCAAGGGAATGGAAAACATGGCAGTGGCCAGCGTATACGACGTAATAACCCACGTGACGGCGGTGGAACCGCAGTTGAATTCGGTGCTCATAGCCGGAATGCACAGATTCAACGACGAAGACATGAACGGCGACATGAAGCCCGTGAGCATGCACACCAGCACCGCAAAAACCTGTTGCGGGTTCATATGGCAAACGCCACCCGATTTATCCTTCTTCGCCGACACCGATTAGCACCTCGCCCCTTGATCCCAAAACCCCGACTGATTCGCATTGCTATCAGTAGTTTGCTACGAGATTGGTGCCTGGGCAAGAAAAAAGCCCCCTTACGGGAGCTTGAATTCCTTTGGCTGGGCCAGCAGGATTCGAACCTACATAACTGGCACCAAAAACCAGAGTCCTACCATTGGACGATGGCCCAGTCCGATTGACGCGAAATGGTGGACCGTGTGGGACTCGAACCCACGACCTTAGGATTAAAAGTCCTCTGCTCTACCGGCTGAGCTAACGGTCCATTTCCATGCGCGATATCCGATTTTAACGGGACGCGCGGCTGCGGTCAATCGAATAGCCACCTAATGGAGTGGATTATTCATGAGAACGGGACGAGTATCAAGCCTTTCAGGCTAAAAAACAATTCCCAGAGCGTCGATAAGCAAACCGCTTGCACACGAAATGGCAAGAAGCATGGCCAGAATCGCGATGTTTTGCTTCGCCGAAGCATTGGTGCGGAACAATACCAGCAAGCCCACGCCCGCAGCGCACAGCAAACCTGACATCATGGCGCCGGCCCCCAGAACACCGTCGACGTACAGCTGCGCGATGGCGACGCTGGCGGCGCAATTCGGGATAAGGCCCACCAACCCCGACACGACAACCGCGATCTGCGAGTTCGCACTGAGAACGGTTGCGAGCGCGTCTTCGCCGAACAACGCGAACACGGCGTTCATGGCCAGCACGACCAGGAAGACGAAACACGACACCTCAACCGTATGCTTGACGGCGCTTCGCACGATGGTGCCCCACTTGGCGTGCCTGTGTTCGTGAGCATGCCCATCGTGATCGTGGTCGTGAGCCGTATCAACGATGGTCGCGCCCTCTTCGTGGGCTTCCGCGCCGGCAGAGCCTTCCTGCGCGGCAACGATGGCGGCGGCGTTTTGAATGCAGGGAACGTCATCGTCGTCGCAGTGACAGCCGGCGCGCTCGCACAGCTCGTGAATACGCCAGCTTTCACGCACGGGACGCGTGATACGCAAAACAGCATCGATAGCGAAGCCAGCGACGATGCCGATAAGGATCTTCACCCCAAGAATAGCCGCGATGGTTTCGAAGGGAACCGCCTCGGCTATGAAGATGGGCAGCATCTCATCGGAAGTGGAAAGGAAAACGGCGATGAGCGTGCCAAGCGTGATCACGCGAGCCGCATAGAACGTCGATGCAGCGGCGGAAAAACCGCATTGGGGAACGACTCCGAGAACCGCACCGATCGCGGGGCCGACGGCGCCGCCCTTCTCGATGGCTTCCTGAAACTTGCGCGAGGCACCATGCTCGAGCCATTCCATGGCGATGTAGGTTACCAGCAGGAACGGGATAAGATACAGCGTGTCAAGCGCCGCATCGAGCAATATGTCAAGAAGCATCTCCAATTACAGAACCTCTTCCGTAGGACCGTTCTCACAAGCGTTCAAACATATGAACAAGCGTTCAAACCCTCTTAAAGCGCAAAATGGGACGGCCTTTCGACCGTCCCATTTCAGGATGCGATTACTTTGACGGATGATTACCGGCAAGTCAATCTTGCCATGCTCCAACCGCTAAAGTTTCATAAAGCGAACCTTTTGGGCTCGAATTACATCATACCGCCCATGCCGGCTGCAGCGGCTGCTGCGGCTGCTGCCGGATCGGGATCCTTGGGGATCTCGTTGACGGTTGCCTCGGTGATGAGGATGAGGGCTGCAACGGAAGCAGCGGACTCGAGAGCGGTGCGGGTAACCTTGACCGGATCGTTGACGCCCATGTCGATCATGTTGCCGTACTCGCCGGTAGCGCAGTTCAGGCCCTCGCCCTTAGCCATGTTCTTGACGCGGTCGCAAACAACGCTGCCCTCGAAGCCGGCGTTCTCGGCGATAGCGCGAAGAGGAGCCTCGCAGGCCTTGCGGATGATGTCGATGCCGACCTGCTCGTCCTTGTCATCGGTCTTGATGTCGTCAAGCACGTGAACAGCGTCAACCAGGGCAACGCCGCCGCCGGCGACAATGCCCTCTTCAACTGCAGCGCGGGTTGCCTGCAGGGCATCCTCGATGCGGGACTTCTTCTCCTTGAGCTCGGGCTCGGTAGCAGCGCCGACCTTCAGGACTGCAACGCCGCCGGAAAGCTTGGACAGACGCTCCTGGAGCTTCTCGCGATCGAAATCGGACTCGGTGCGAT
Organism: uncultured Eggerthellaceae bacterium; assembly: GCA_934668515.1. Classification (GTDB taxonomy): domain Bacteria; phylum Actinomycetota; class Coriobacteriia; order Coriobacteriales; family Eggerthellaceae; genus UMGS1502. The sequence goes on along the minus strand of CAKUNS010000014.1, from coordinate 3,543 downwards.
CCATTTCAGCACGGATCTGAGCAACGCGATCCTCGATTGCCTTCTTGTCGCCAGCGCCGTCGACGATGAGGGTGTTCTCCTTGTCGACCTTGACGGTACGGGCGGTGCCGCACATGTCGATGGTGGCATCGGCCAGAGTCATGCCGAAGTCCTTCTCGATGACCTGAGCACCGGTAACGACGGCGATGTCCTCGAGCATGCGCTTACGACGGTCGCCGAAGCCAGGAGCCTTGATGGCGACGACGTTCAGGGTGCCACGCAGACGGTTCAGGAGTAGGGTGGCCAGAGCCTCGCCCTCGACATCCTCGGCAACGACCAGCAGCGAACGACCGGACTTCATGACGGCCTCGAGCAGCGGGACCATATCCTGGATGTTCGAGATCTTCTGATCGGTCAGCAGGATGTAGGGGTTCTGCAGATCGGCTTCCATGCGCTCGGTGTCAGTGGCCATGTACGGGGAGATGTAGCCTCGGTCGTACTGCATGCCCTCGACGATGTCCATTTCCATGCCGAAGGTCTGGCCGTCCTCGACGGAGATGGCACCGTCATGGCCGACCTTCTCCATAGCCTCGGCGATCTTGGTGCCGATCTCGGCATCGCCAGCGGAAATGGTGCCGACTGCAGCGATCTGGTCCTGAGTGGAAACCTGGGTGGCATCGGCCTTGATCTGCTCGACAACGGCAGCGGTTGCCTTCTGAATGCCACGACGGATGCCCAGCGCGTCAGCACCGGCGGTGACGTTCTTCAAGCCCTCGCGAGCGATGATGTCAGCAAGGAGGGTTGCGGTGGTGGTGCCGTCGCCGGCGACGTCGTTGGTCTTGACAGCGGCCTCACGGATGAGCTGAGCGCCCATATTCTCTACCGGATCCTCAAGCTCGATCTCGCGAGCAACGGTCACGCCGTCGTTGGTGACGGTCGGAGCGCCGTAGCTCTTTTCGATGGCGACATAGCGGCCTTTGGGGCCAAGGGTAACCTTGACAGCGTCGGCAAGCTTCTTGACGCCGGCAGCAAGATCGCCGCTGGCCTCGGTGCCGAATTGAATGTTCTTAGCCATTTGAAATTCCTCCTGATGATGGAACTATGGGATTAGTCTTCGCAGATAGCGTAGATATCGTCGGCACGAAGGATCAGAACGTCCTGGCCCTTGTAGTGAACCTCGGTTCCACCGTACTTGCCGAAGATGACGCGATCGCCCTCTTTGACGGGAACAGCGACCAGGTTGCCGTCCTTATCGAGCTTGCCCTCGCCGACGGAAACAACGACACCGGTCTGCGGCTTCTCCTTGGCATCGCTTGCCAGATAAAGGCCGGAAGCAGTGGTGGTCTCGGCCTCGTCGGCCTTGACGATCACGCGATCGCCCAACGGTTTCAAACTCATGATAGGTGCCTTCCTTTCGATGTCTCAGCACTTTGATACCTAAGTAGGTTTGCCAAGCGGGTTCCGGGTGCCGAAGCGGCGCACCGGCCGAGTTATCATTCACGCTTGGTGTGTGCTAGCACTCGAACCTTGCGAGTGCCAACAGATTGGTAATATACCACCCTCGCAAGCCAATGCAAGCCAGTTCGGCGTATGGCGCGATATCGACAGCGAGCCTTCGTCGAACCGTTGATTTTCCGTAAGAAAAAGAAGACCCGCCGTTGGCGAGCCTTCAAAGGAACGTGGAATCAGTTGATGGCGCGCGGGAGCGTCACGCGCGGTCGAAGCGGCAGAGGGAATCGAACGCCCGTCGCAGCAATTCACTGCCTTTGCTATTCGTAGAACTTTGCTTGCGGGAACGGGGGCTCTACTGCGCGCTTGAACGCATAGCCCTCGACGCGTTTCTTGATAGATTCAACCTCTTCGATGGAAAGACCGCTGACCGAGGCAGATTCCTCGATGCTTCTCCTCTGCTCGAACAGAGCGATAAGGGCGGCATCGAGCACCGCATAGCTGAAGCCAAGGCTCTTCTCATCCTGCTGACCTGCAGAAAGTTCGGCAGAAGGCGGTTTCACGAAAACGTTCTCGGGAATAGGCGCAGGTTTGCCGGCAGCCTCGAAGATCTCGTTGCATGCGCGAGCAACCTTATAAACGTCCGACTTGTACAAGCCGCCGATCGGAGCGAAGGCGCCAGCCGTGTCACCATACAGCGTGGAGTAACCCATCTGTGCCTCGCTCTTGTTGCCGGTATTCACCAGCATCCAATTGAAGGCGTTGGACAAACCCATGAGCACCACCATACGGCACCTGGCCTGGGTGTTCTCGGCCGCCAATCCGGAAAGCGAACCGCCGCACGCACGCGACATCGTTTTCTCGAAGGCCTCGTACGGCTGGCAAATGGAGACAGTCTGGGTCTCGACGCCGAGATTCTCGGCAAGCTCCAAGGCGTCGTCCACCGAGCTGACGGAAGAATACGGGCCAGGAAGAAGCACGCCGTGAACATGCTCGGCACCGAAAGCGTCAACGCACATCGCAGCGACGATGCTCGAGTCCATTCCACCCGAAAGACCGATGACAACATCAGTGAATCCAGCGTTGTTCGCGTAATCGGCAAGCGCCTTGACGCAAATGCGGTACTTTTCGCGGGCAAGCATCTTCTTTTCACCACGCCTTTCGGTTCATTGCAAATAAAAGCGGGGTTGTGCGCTGCACAACCCCACGCGTCGTTCATATAAGGTTAGGCTAGTTACGTTTCGAATGCGTTGCGAACAGATAACGGGGGCATTGCGAAGCTTGTCGGCAAAATCACTTGCCAGCAGTATCCCTCGTCATGCCGGAGCGCAACGCCATTCGCTTGCTACGCAAAACGCTTCCCGGCAGCGAAGCGAAGCCCTACTGCACCTCGTGAATGCGGTCGGACAGCCACGACGCCCATTCGTCCACACCCTCGCCGTTAGTCGCCGAGATCGGGAAGATGGGAGCCTGCGGGTTAAGCTGGCGAACCGACTCGTCAAAAGCCTCGCGGTTGAAGTTGAACACCGGCATGGTGTCAACCTTGTTCAGGATGACCGCCTGGGCAACCTGAAAAACGCCCGGGTATTTCAGCGGCTTGTCGTCGCCCTCGGGAACAGACAGAATCATGACCTTAATGTTCTCGCCCAGGTCGAAGTCGGTCGGGCACACCAAGTTGCCGACGTTTTCCATGATGATGAGGTCCAAGCGCTCGAGATCGAGCACGTCGACGGCGCGCTTGACCATGCTGGACTCCAGATGGCAGGCACCACCGGTGTTGATCTGGACGGCGGGGATGCCCTGCGCCTTGATCTTCTCGGCATCGACGCTGCTTGCGATGTCACCCTCGATGACGGCGATGTTGAACTCGTCGCGCAGAGCCTCGATGGTCGCGAGGATCGTCGAGGTCTTGCCCGAACCCGGGCTTGCAAGCAGATCGACCACGAAGACATGGTTCTCTGCGAAACGGCGACGCAGCTCGGCGGCAAGGGAATCGTTCTTGCCAAGGATCTTCTGCTTCATTTCGATTTCCATGGATGCTCCTATCTTTTAGTTGTTGCATTTGGGAGCCGAATATCGAATGCTTTCAGATGCAATGCAGACTCTGGCGGGCAG
>CAKUNS010000013.1 GCA_934668515.1 uncultured Eggerthellaceae bacterium | reverse complement strand
GGCGGCGAAGTGCAACGCGTAGCCCTTGCCCGCGCGATCCTCAAGGACGCGCCCATCGTGGTGCTCGACGAGGCCACGGCGTTCGCTGACCCCGAGAACGAGGCCCTCATCCAGCGCGCCTTCGCGAAGCTGGCCGAGAACCGCACGGTGATCATGATCGCCCACCGGCTCTTGACGGTGGTGGGTGCCGACCAGATCGTGGTGCTCGACCAGGGTCGCGTGGCCGAGCGCGGCACGCATGCCGAGCTGGTCGAAGCTGGCGGGCTGTACGCATCCATGTGGGCCGACTACGAGCAGGCCGCAAGCTGGAAGATAGCGGGCGCGCAAACGGAAGCGGCCGCCATGAAGGGGGGTGAGGCATGATGTTCGCCTCGTTTAAGAAAAAGTACTTCCTTTCCGACAAGGGTATGTCCGGCGTGAAGCGCGGCGTGTTCTGGACCTGCGTCACGAACCTGGTCACCATGGCCGGCATGGCGTTTCTGTTCCTGGTGATGGACGGGTTCGTGAAACACCTGACCGAAGGCGCCGATCTGCCGGGCGCGGCGCCGTTTGCCATAGGCCTTGCGGTGTTCTTCGTGGCGCTGCTGCTGTCTAATTGGCAGCAGTACTACTACTCCTACTGCATTTACTACGAGGAATGCGGCAATCAGCGCATCGAGATCGCCGAGCGCCTCCGCAAACTGCCGCTTTCGTTCTTCGGGCGGCGCGACCTGGCAGATTTGACCGAAACCATCATGGGCGACGTGCAGGTCATGGAACACGCCTACAGCCATGCGCTCGGCGAGCTGTGGGGCGCCGTGATCTCGACGTCCATTGTGTTCGTGTGCTCGCTGTTCTCCTGCTGGCAGCTTTCGATCGCGGCGTTTTGGAGCGTTCCGGTGGCTTTTGCCCTGTTGTTCGCCACGCGCAAGCCGATGAAGCCGGTGTTTGAGCGCAATAGGATGGCGAAGCTGAAGGTGACGCAGGGTATCCAGGAGACGCTCGACTGCGTGCGTGAGATCCGCGCCACCAACCAGGAGCGGCACTACCTGGCGGGCCTGAACGCCACAATCGACGCCACCGAGCGCGAATGCGCGAAGGGCGAGCTGATCAACGGCCTGCTGGTGAACACGGCGTATGCGATCCTGCGCTTGGGCATCGCCACCACGCTCATTGCGGGCGCAAGCCTTATCGCTGCAGGCCAGATCGATTTCATGGTCATGTTCGCGTACTTGCTGATGGTCTCGCGCATCTACGCTCCGTTCGACCAGGCGCTCGCGCTGGTCAGCGAATTGTTCGTCTCCGAGACGTCGGCGGCGCGCATGCGCTCGATTATGGAGGAGCCCATGGCCTCGGGCGCGGCCGAGTTCGCGCCGGCGGGCCACGACATCGAGTTCGACCATGTGGCGTTCTCCTACGGCGCCGGCGACGACGGGCGAGCGGGGGAGCGCGTGCTGGCCGACGTGAGCTTCACGGCGCGGGAAGGCCAGGTGACGGCGCTGGTGGGGCCGTCGGGTTCGGGCAAGTCCACGTGCGCGCGCCTTGCCGCGCGGTTTTGGGACGCCACGGGCGGCACAGTGCGCGTGGGCGGCGTCGACGTGTCTACGGTGGACCCTGAAACGCTGCTACGCGATTACGCCATCGTGTTCCAGGATGTGCTGCTGTTCGACGACACGGTGATGGGCAACATCCGTCTTGGCCGTCGCAACGCCACCGACGCCGAGGTGCTGGCCGCCGCGCGAGCCGCGAACTGCGACGAGTTCGTCAGCCGCATGCCGCAAGGGTACGACACGAAGATCGGCGAGAACGGCTCCAAGCTCTCCGGTGGCGAGCGTCAGCGTATCTCGATCGCCCGCGCGCTGTTGAAGAACGCGCCCATCGTGCTGCTCGACGAGGCGACGGCATCGCTCGACGTGGAGAACGAAACCAAGGTGCAATCTGCCCTTTCAAGGCTCCTAACAGGTAAAACGGTCATCGTGATCGCGCACCGCATGCGCACGGTCGAAGCCGCCGATAAGGTGGTTGTCCTTAAAGACGGCCAAGTCGCCGAACAGGGATCGCCTGCGCAGCTAAAAGCATCTGGCGGCCAATTCGCTCGAATGGTAGCGCTGCAAAAAGAAGCCGAGGGTTGGCAGCTGTGATCTGGGCTAACTGGGGCAAACCCTTGTCAGTCCCAGTGCCGGAAGGGTAGGAGGCAGATCGCCCGCGCTTGCCGCACCGGCCGCTGTATCGCCGTCAAATCTATATCAAGCAAAAGGAAGCCCGGGCATTCGCTCGGGCTTCCTTCGTGTTCGCGTATGCGATGCTCAAGTGCGTTGCCGTTGGGCGGTTAGCACGAGAAGTAATCGACGCCGCCTTCGATGATGGGCTGGAAGGTGCGGTCGGGGATGTTCTGATACACGCCGTCGCTCCAGCGCTCGCTGTGGCCCATCTTGCCGAAGACGCGGCCGTCGGGGCTGGTGATGCCTTCGATTGCCCAAACCGAACCGTTGGGGTTGGCGGCAAGGTCCATGGAGGGGTTGCCGTTGCCGTCAACGTACTGGGTGGCGATCTGGCCGGCTGCCTTCAGCTGCTCAAGCAGCTCGGGGCTTGCCACGAAGCGGCCCTCGCCATGGCTGATGGCCACGGTATGCGTGTCGCCAATCTCGCAGCGGGAAAGCCACGGGGACATGGTGGACGCGATGCGTGTGCGGACGATGCTGCTCTGGTGACGGCCGATGTTGTTGAACGTTAGCGTGGGGCAGTTCTCGTCCATGGGGCGGATGTCCCCGAACGGAACCAGGCCCAGCTTGATAAGCGCCTGGAAACCGTTGCAGATGCCCAGGATCAGGCCATCGCGGTTCCACAGTAGGTCGCGCACGGCCTCGGTGACCTCGGGGGCGCGGAAGAACGCGGTGATGAACTTAGCGGAGCCGTCGGGCTCGTCGCCGCCGCTGAAGCCGCCGGGGAGCATGAGGATCTGGCTTTCGCGGATGCGCTTCGCAAGCTCCTTGGTGCTTTCAGCGACAGCAGCGGGCGTCAGGTTGTTGATGACGAACGTGTCAGGCTTGGCGCCGGCGCGCTGGAAGGCGCGCGCGGTGTCGTACTCGCAGTTGTTGCCCGGGAACACGGGGATGATGACGCGCGGCGCGCCGATGGTGCCGTCGTAGGTAAGCGGTAGCTTCTCGGCGAAGCTGATGGTCTCGACCTGCGGGGTTTCGATGCCGACAGCCTTGCTGCGGTAGGGGTACACGGGCTCGAGCTTGCTTTCGTAGGAATCAAGGATCTTGTCGAGGTCGATGATCTCGTCGCCAGCGGTGAAGATGAAGCCGGAGGTGGTGGTACCCGTCAGGTTGATGCGGACCGCGTCGCTGCCGGTGGGCTCGGGAGCCTCGTCGGCAAGTTCGACCAGGAACGCGCCGTAGGCGTTCTTGAACAGGACGTCCATGGGAACGCTGTGGTTCAAGCTGAAGCCGATGCGGTTGCCCATGGTGGCCTTGAACAGGGCCTCGGCTCCGCCGCCGAAGCCAAGCGTGGAAGCAGACAGCACGACGCCGTCGTCGATGAGCTTCTGAACGATGTCCATGGCCTCGCGCTGGCCGGCTGCGTCGGGGCGGCCGTCAGGCAGGTAGTCGTGGGCTTCGATGCAGAAGACGCGATGGCCTGCGCCCTTGAACTCGGGGCTGACGATGTGATCGGTCTTGCCAACGGCGGTGGCGAAGCTGACAAGCGTGGGAGGAACATCCAGGTCCTCGAAGCTACCGGACATGGAGTCCTTGCCACCGATGGAGCCGACTTCGAAGTCGAGCTGTGCCATAAGCGCGCCAAGAAGCGAAGCCGCGGGCTTGCCCCAACGCTCGGGGACGGTGCGCAGGCTGCCGAAGTATTCCTGGAAGGTGAAGTAAGCGTCCTCGCGCTTGAAGCCGGTGGCGATGAGCTTGGAAAGGCTCTCGACAACGGCAAGGTAGGCGCCGGAGAACTGGTTCTTCTCGGAAAGGTACGGGTTGAAACCCCATGCCATGCCGGAGCACGTGGTGGTCTCGCCGTCAACGGGAAGCTTGGCGACCATTGCCTGGGCAGGGGTGAGCTGGGTCTTGCCGCCGAAGGGCATGAGCACGGTGGAAGCGCCGATGGTCGAGTCGAAACGCTCGGACAGGCCCTTGTTGGAGCAGACGTTCAGGTCGGTGACCACGTCAAGTAGGCGCTCTTCAAACGTATCGCCCTTCCAAGATGCCTGGTAGGCCTCCTGCTTGGGAATGCGGACGTTCATTTCCTTGGAAGCGCCGTTCGATGCCAGGAAGTCGCGGCTGATGTCGACAATGGCGTCGCCGTTCCAGATCATGCGAACGCGAGCTTCCTCGGTGACGGTGGCAACGGGCGTGGCCTCGAGGTTCTCTTCGTGGGCATAGCGGATGAACTCGTCGACGTCGGCTGCGGCCACATCGACGGCCATGCGCTCCTGGCTTTCGGACAGGGCAAGCTCGGTGCCGTCAAGGCCGTCGTACTTCTTGGGAAGCGCGTTCAGGTCGACGCGGATGCCGTCGGCAAGCTCGCCGATGGCAACGCTGACGCCGCCTGCGCCGAAGTCGTTGCAACGCTTGATGAGACGCGTGGCCTCGCCGCGACGGAACAGGCGCTGGATCTTGCGCTCGACGGGCGCGTTGCCCTTCTGAACTTCGGCACCGCATTCTTCAAGCGATTCCATGTTGTGAGCCTTGGACGACCCGGTTGCGCCGCCGATGCCGTCACGGCCGGTGCGGCCGCCCAGCAGGATGACGACGTCGCCCGGGGCGGGCGTTTCGCGACGGACGTGGTCGGCGGGCGTTGCGCCCACAACCGCGCCGATTTCCATGCGCTTGGCGGCGTAGCCGGGATGGTACAGCTCGTTGACCTGGCCGGTTGCCAAGCCGATCTGGTTGCCGTAGCTGGAGTAGCCGGCTGCGGCGGTGGTGACCAGCTTGCGCTGGGGAAGCTTGCCGGCAAGCGTTTCGGACATAGGAGCCAGCGGGTTCGCGGCGCCGGTGACGCGCATGGCCTGGTACACGTAGCTGCGGCCGGAGAGCGGGTCGCGGATGCAGCCGCCGATGCAGGTTGCTGCGCCGCCGAACGGCTCGATCTCGGTGGGATGGTTGTGCGTCTCGTTCTTGAACAGGAACAGCCAATCCTCTTCCTGGCCGTCGACATCGACCTTCACCTTGACGGTGCAGGCGTTGATCTCTTCGGATTCGTCGAGGTTCTTCAGGGTGCCCGTGGACTTCAGGTAGCGGGCGCCGATGGTGCCCAGGTCCATAAGGCAGACGGGCTTCTCGTCGCGGCCAAGCTCATGGCGAAGCTCGAGGTACTTGTCGAAAGCGGCCTTGACCACTTCGTCATCGATCTGCACGTCGGTGAGCTCGGTGCCGAACGTGGTGTGGCGGCAGTGGTCCGACCAGTAGGTGTCGATCATCTTGATCTCGGTGATGGTGGGGTCGCGCTGCTCTTCGGCGAAGTAGTCGCGGCAAATCGTGATGTCGGCCAAGTCCATGGCAAGGCCGCGATCGGCGATGAACTGCGCAAGCTCGTCGGTGGAGAGCTTGGTGAAGCCTTCGACGATCTCGACAGGCTGCGGCGTGGGCTGGGCGATTTTCAGCGTCTCGCGCGGTGCGAGGCTGGCTTCACGCGTTTCGACGGGGTTGATGACGTAATGCTTGATTTCTTCCAGAGCTTGGTCGGTGCATTCGCCTTCGATGACGTAGATCTTGGCGAAGGCGACGACGGGACGCTCGCCTTGGCTGATGAGCTGAACGCACTCGGCGGCGGAGTCGGCGCGCTGGTCGAACTGGCCGGGAAGGGCCTCGACGGCGAAAACGCGGACGTTTTCGGGAAGCGCGACGATGCCCGTGGTGGGCTTGCCCTGACGGGCGAGTTCCTGGGCGGTTTCGGTGGCAAGCTGGGTGCCGCTGATGGGCAGGGTGCGGGTGGCGTTGTCAACCTGAGGCTCGCTGAAGACAGTGGGCACGGTTTGGTCGAACAGGGCTTCGTCGATGCCTTCGACGTCGTACTGGTTGATTAGACGCAGGTTCGCATCGGGCGAAAGGCCCTCGGGAACTGCAATGTGCAGTTCGGCGAGCAGCTGTTTCGCTTCTACGTCGAAACCGGGCTTCTTCTCTACGTAAATGCGCGAGACCATGAAATCCGCCTTCCTTGAAGTGCGCGTATCGGGTTTGATTGTTAATGGATGCCGTTGCGCGGGTGGAAGCCGCTTCGCGTTTGGCGTCTCGACTTGCCATTATATAATGCTGGGCATGGGAAACGTTGAGAACATAAGCCGCTCGTCAGTTGTCCGCATTTTAGCGGGGCTGCACGATGCGCTTTGGGCGGTTGCATGCGCGGTCGTTTTGGTGCCCGTTTGGACGGCGCGGGCGTTCGCGTACGTCGATCCGTCCATCATGACCTACACGATTCAGGCTGTTGCGGGCGTTGCCGTCGCTTTGTCCACGGTGCTGGGCGTCGCGGCGCGCAGGTCGCGCAAGAAGCTGATGAAACTGCTGGATTTCGACGAGAACGCTCGTCGCGAGGTTGACCCGCCCGTCCATCGCACCGATGGGAAGGGCATGCCGGCAAACGCGGCTGCGGGTGTCGGCGAAGGCGCTGACTGCGAAGGTGATGGCGCTGCTGCAAGCGGGGGTGGTGCGCGTGCCGCCGGGGAAGCCGCTGCTGCGAGCGTCGGTGCCGGCAAGGGCAAGAGCGCAGCGAAGCGCGCCCAGCGCAAGAAGCGTCGTGCGCGCAAGTACGCCCCGGCGTGGCGCACGCGTTTCAACTACGCGTTTCTGGCCTGCGCCTTCACGGTGTGCACCATCTTCGTGGTCGCTCCGTGCGAGGTTGTCGGCGGCAGTGCGGGATCGTTGGTGTTCTCGCTTGCCGACGTGTGGTGGGTTGTTGCGCTGCCGGCGGTCGGCGTGGTTATCGCGCTTTCGCTGTTGCTGTCGGCTTTGCGAGGCCGCATCTTCAATTTCTCCCTGGTGCTGATTGCCAGCATTGGCGTTGCGGCGTACGTTCAGGTTCTCGTGTTGAACTACGGCATGCCAATTGCTGATGGCGGCACCATTGTGTGGGCCGAACACAACACCATGATGGTTGTTTCCAGTGTGGTGTGGATTGCCATCATCGTGCTGTCCCTGCTGCTCAGCCTGTTCAACCGATTCCGCGCTCAGGGCGTTGTCGCCTTGGTTAGCGCTTGCCTTCTGGTGGTGCAGGGAGTTGGCGTGGCGAGCTTGTTCATTGCCCCGCCGGCGGCAACCGAGCAAGCGGGCGGCATGGACGACCTTACGCACACCAATTTGGTCTCGCAGACCGAGTCGGTTCTGACCGAGGACGGTCTGTATTCGGTTTCCAGCAAGAACAACGTGATCGTGTTCGTGTTGGACACCTACGATCAAACGCTTTTGAACACCGTTGCCAACATGAATTCGCACATGCTTGATGAGATGACGGACTTCACCGAGTTCACCAACTGCACGGGCTCGATGACTCCTACGCGTTTCGCGGTGCCGTACCTGCTTACGGGCGAGCTGCCCAAGGTGGGCGAGGATTCTAACGTTTACCTGGCGAACCGTTATGCGCGCGGAACGTTCTTGGCCGACGCACGGAACGCGGGCTACTCGGTTGGCCTGTACACCGACTCGTTGCAGATCGGAAGCTTGCCCGAAGCCGAGCAGAAGGCCATTGCGGCAACCACCATCAACATGCACAAGGTTGCGGCATCGAGCTTGGATTTTCGCGGCACCTTCGAGGCTTTGTGCCAGATCGCCTTGTACCGCGATGCCCCGTGGCCCCTTAAGCACAATTTCTGGTATTACACCGACCAGATCAACGGCCGCATCGTCAGCTATAACCCCGACGCCGAGCCGGGCGAGCGCGTCTATACCATGAATGATCCGCGCTACTACGGCCAGCTGCAGCGTCAGGGCCTTGCGGTTGACGACGATGCGCCCGCCGGCGCGTTCCGCTTCATTCATTTGCTGGGTGCCCACTACCCGTATTCCATCGACGAGCGCGCGAACGATCTGGGTACCGACAATTCCACTAAAGAACAGCAGGCGCAGGGTTCGATGTACATCGTGGCCGAGTACCTTCGCCAGTTGAAGGAGCTGGGCGTGTATGATCAGTCGACCATCGTCATCACGGCCGATCACGGCAAGTGGTTCCTGACGCCCGAACCCCTGACCACCACCAGCACGCCCATCATGCTGGTGAAGCCCGCGAAGCAAAGCGGTCAGGTCGGTGGCGCTGCCGAAAACGCTCAGGGTACAGCTGTCCAGAAGTCGGGCATGCCCGTCAGCCATCACGATTACTTGCCGACGGTCGCCCAAGCCATGGGGCTTGACTCGTCGAAATACGGCAGCGGTCAGACGTTTTTCGAGGTGAACGACCCCGATCGTGTGCGCACTTATCTGACCACCGACAGCATCGGCTTGCGCGGAATCGGTTGGCGCGAGTACGTCATCGTGGGCGATAGCCTGCGCATGTCGAATTGGTATGAGACCGGCAATTATTGGAGCATCGAGGAATAGACGCTTGGCGAATTGTTTCAGCGCCGTTGCACCCCTTCTCCTGGCTTTTGTTGGTCGCATATAATTGGATTCGCTTTCGCTTCGAATCGCATGAACGCGAAAGCGCAAGGAATGGGGGACCACATGATTTATCGCGATTTCCAGGACGAGAAACTTTCCAACCTCGGGCTTGGCCTGATGCGCCTTCCCGTGCTTGACGGGGACGACAGCAAGATCGACGAGGCGGCCGCGTTCGAGATGATCGATTACGCGTACAACCACGGCGTGAACTATTTCGACACCGCGTGGGGCTACCACAGCGGCAACTCCGAGCTGACGACCGGCCGCGCGCTGAAGCGCTATCCGCGTGAAAGCTTCAACTTGGCTTCGAAGTTTCCTGGCTACGATGTGACGAATTTCGGCAAGCACGAAGAGATCTTCGCGACGCAGCTTGAGAAACTGCAGGTCGATTACCTTGATTTCTATCTCATTCACAACGTGAACGAGCTGAATATCGAACAGTATCTTGATGACGAGCAGTTCGGAACCATCAGTTATTTCGTCGAGCAGAAGAAGGCCGGCCGCATCAGGCATCTGGGCTTCTCATGTCACGGATCGTTTGACACGTTCAAGCGCTTCCTTGACAAGTACGGCGACGACATGGAGTTCTGCCAGATCCAGCTGAACTACATGGACTGGACCTTCCAAGAGGTCAATCGCAAGGTTGAGTATCTTAATCAGCTGAATATGCCCATTTGGGTGATGGAGCCCTTGCGCGGCGGCAACCTGGTGGAGTTCGAAGACTGCGACAAGCCAGCGCTTGATGCGCTCCGCCCAGGTGTTTTCGCTGTTGAATGGGCGTATCGCTTCCTCCAGAGCATCCCCGGTGTTGCCATGGTTCTTTCGGGTTCGTCGACTATGGAGCAGCTTGAGCAGAACATCCAGCTGTTCAGCGAAGACAAGCCGTTGAATGAGCAGGAGATGCAGGCCATTCTTGCGGTGGGCCATCGCCTGGCAACCGCGGGCAAGCTGCCATGCACCAAGTGCCATTACTGCACCAGCCATTGCCCCATGGGGCTTGATATCCCGTACCTGATCTCGCTTTACAACGAGCATATCTCGCGCGTGGGCATGCGCTTCATGGCGCCCACGGCCGTCTCGGCGCTTCCCGAGGACAAGCGACCCAGCGCGTGCATCGCTTGCCGCGCTTGCGAGGGCGTTTGCCCGCAGCAGATCGCAATTGCCGACACCTTCGCCCAGTTCGTGGAGATGCTGAAGGAAGAGCCGCAGCTGTAAAGCGCAGGCTGACGGCGAACGCCTTTCGATAGCGAACCTGCCGTTCCCGCTGGCGAGCAAGCAAACGAAACGAGCCCGGTGGCATTGCCGTCGGGCTCGTTGTTTGTTGCGTTTCTGCCTGGTTGAGGTCGCGTCTTAGATTTCGTGGATGAACAAACCGCTGCGCAGCTTCGGCTCGAACCACGTGGATTTGGGCGGCATCAACATGCCCGCGTCGGCAACGGCGAACAGTTCGGAAATGGACGTGGGGTACAGCGCGAAAGCGCAGACGCTGTCATCGGCACAGCGACGCTCAAGCTCGTCAAGGCCGCGGATGCCGCCGACGAAGTCGATGCGCTCGTCGGTGCGGGGATCGTGGATGCCAAGAACAGGCTCAAGCAGGATGTCGTGCAAAAGCGAGACGTCCAGGCCTGCAACCGGGTCGTCGGAGCGGTCTTCGGGGCGAACTACCAGGCGATACCAGGTGCCGTCAAGCAGCATGCTGAACTCGCCCTTGTTCTGCGGACGTGCGGCTTCTGCGTTGCCCTCGGGACCGATCTCGGAAACATCGAAGCGCTTTTCGGCTTCGGCCAGGAAGCCGGCGGCCGACAGGCCGTTCAGGCTCTTCAGTACGCGGTTGTAATCAAGAATGGCCAATTCGGAATCGGGGAACAGCACGCACAGGTAGTAGTTGAACGGCTCTTCGCCCGTGTAGTCGGGGTTTTCGGCGCGCATCTCCTTGGCAACGCGCGCAGCGGCGGCGTTGCGGTGATGGCCGTCGGCGATGTAGATGCTGTCCATGTCGGCGAAGGCCGCACGCACGGCCTCGATCGCTGCGGGATCGGCTAGCGCGAAGCCGCGATGGCGCACGCCGTCGTCGCCGGTGAAGTCGAATAGGGGCTCGCCGGCCTTCGCGGCCTCGCAAGCGTTGCTGACCTGATCGTTTTGATGGAATGCCAAGAAAATGGGACCGGTCTGCGCACTGCATTCGCGCACGTGGCGCACGCGGCCTTCCTCTTTCTCGGCGCGGGTGTTCTCGTGCTTCTTGATGGTGCCGTTCAGGTAATCGTCAACGGCGGCGCAGGCAACCAAGCCGGTCTGCGTGCGGCCGTTCATGGTGAGCTCGTACACGTAGAACTGCGGCTGCTCGTCACGGGCGAAGACGCCGTCGTTTTTGGCGGCGCGCAGAAGCTCGCCTGCCTTGGCGAACGCCTCTTCGTCAGAAATCTGCTGGTCAACGGGGAAGTTCACCTGCGGCTGATCGATGGCCAGAAACGACTCGGGGTTCTCGGCCACGATGCGGCGCGACTCTTCGACGCTGTACACGTCGTAGGGAAGCGCGGCCACGCACTCGGTTTTCTGCGGGATGGGTCGAAGTGCTGCGAAAGGCCTGATGTCCGCCATTCTCGGCTCCTTGCTACTCGGCGACGCGAACTTTGACGACGATCTTGCTCAACGGTCCCTGGTGAAGACCGTTGGTGATACCCGGCTTGTGGGCTTCGCCGGGCCAAACGATGCAGAAATCGCCGGCGCGCAGGCTGATGACGGACGGCATGCTGCCGGGCTCGTCGAACACCGAGAAGTCGTCGCCTGTCATGGGGTGCTCTTCAAGGCTTGCGGGGGCTTCGACCAACAGCTCGGAACCCTCGACGACCACCTGGATGTCGGCGTATTCCTCGTGCATCTCGTACTGCTTGGCGTCGACCGGGACGGGCTCGTACGACTGCACGTTGGCGAAAACGCCGTCGGCGATGTCTACGCGACCCAGTTTAAGAGAGCCAAGGTCGGTGGTGCGCAGGAATGCGAAAGCTTGGTCGAATCGGGTGGAAATGCCGGCGTAACGGTCGGCGTTGCTCAAAGAATCCTTGATCATGATGAGATGCCTCTCCTTCGCCCCGAAGGGCATGTTTTCGGTTGGCGCGGGGCGTTTCCCGTCCCGTTTTTCGAACAACGAGATTATATGCCGCTCTCCGTTGGTTTCAATTGTGAGAAGGAAACGCTTGTGCGCCGTTCGCGCGTGGAAGATTGGTACTATGAGCCGAGAAAAACGAACGTCGAAAGGGCTTCTGCGCCCTGTTGAGGCGCTCTTGCGCCTCCTATTCCCGAAAGCGAGGCAAGCATGTCGCTGCGTGCATCCGATCCCAATAAAAAAGCCGACCAACGCACTACCATGGACTTGGGGGCGGTGCTGCCCAAAACCGCTGAGGTTCACGACGGCCACCTGTTTATCGGCGGCGTCGACATGGTCGAGCTTGCCCATCAGCAGGGAACGGCCCTGTACGTTTTCGACGAGGCCGATCTGCGTGACCGCATGGAGCAATATCGCAACTGCTTCCATTCCCGCTATCAGAATTCCGACGTGCTGTATGCAAGCAAGGCGTTCCTGAACAAAGAAGTGCTGCGCATCGCCATGGAAGAGGGCATGTGCCTTGACGTGTCGGGCGGTGGCGAACTTGCCTGCGCCCAGGCCGTCGGTTTCCCCATGGAGCGCGTTTTCGTACACGGCAACAACAAAACGCCTGTTGAGCTGCGCGAGGCGATTTCCGCAGGCGTTGGGCATATCGTGGTCGACAGTCGCATCGAGGCGAAGCGCATCTCCGAGATCGCGGGCGAGCTTGGCCGTGTCCAGCCCGTCCTGATGCGCATCACCCCCGGCGTTGAAGCCGACACGCACGAGTACATCAAAACCGGCTGCGAGGACACGAAGTTCGGTTTCACCATGCTGGACGACTTCGCCTTCAAGTGCGTGGGCGACGTCCTTGCCTTCGACAACGTGCAGCTTGACGGCTTCCATTGCCATATCGGCTCGCAGATCTTCGCGCTTCATTCGTTCCGCGAGGCCATTCAGGTCATGATCGAGTTCGTCGCGCGCGTGAAGGAAACGTACGGCTTCGAGGCCAAAGTACTCGACATGGGCGGCGGCCTGGGCATTGCCTACATGGCCGAGGACAAACCTTCCAGCATAGCCGACTTCGCCGAGGTCACCGCTTCGTCTGTGAAAGAGCTGTGCGCAAAGCACGGTCTTGCCGAGCCGCGCCTTTTGGTGGAGCCCGGCCGTAGCTTGGTGGCTAACGCCGGCGTCACGCTGTACACGGTGGGTATTCTGAAAACGCTGCCGAACATCCGCAAGATCGTGGCGGTTGACGGCGGCATGTCCGACAACATCCGCACCGCGCTTTACAACGTCGATTACGAGGCGGTCATTGCCAACAAGGCCGACCAGCCGCGCACCGAGGTGGTTTCCCTTTGCGGAAAGCACTGCGAAAGCGGCGACGCCGTGGTCATTGACGGCTCGATTCAGCATGTCGACCTGGACGACATCGTCTGTGTCTTCGCCACGGGTGCGTATTGCTATACCATGTCATCATCGTATAACGGCCAGCCCCGACCGGCCATTGTGTTCGTGAAGAACGGTCAAGCGCGCGTTGTCACGCGCCGCGAGACGTATGCCGACCTAATGGCCCGCGACATCTAAAGAAAGGACAAGCCATGACGATCAGGATCGGACTTGTGGGAACCGGCACCGTTGGCGGCGGCTGCCTGGACATCCTTGCCAACCATCGCGATGACTTCAAGCGCCACTACGGCGTGGACATCGAGCTTGCGCGCGTCTGTTCGCGTAAACCCGACGCCGCTCGCGCCCACGGCGTCGAGCACCTGTTCACTACCGACTTCCATGAAGTCGTGACCGATCCGTCCATCGATCTGGTCATCGAGCTTATCGGCGGCGTGGGTGCCGCTCATGACGTCGTGTGCGACGCGCTGCGCAACGGCAAGAGCGTCGTCACAGCCAACAAGGCGCTTATCGCCTCTGCCGGTGACGAGATCTTCGCGCTTGCCAAAGAGAACAACGTCGACATTTACTATGGCGCCAGCGTTGGCGGCGGCATTCCCATCATCGGCCCGCTGAAGCATTCGCTCATCGCGAACGGCATCACGTCGGTCATGGGCATCGTCAACGGCACCACCAACTACATGCTCACGCGCATGGACGAGGACGGCCTGAGCTACGAGGCCGCCCTGGCAGAGGCGCAGGCCAAGGGCTATGCCGAGGCCGACCCCACCGCCGACGTCGACGGTTTCGACGCCGCGGCGAAAATCGCCATCTTGGCTTCGCTCGCGTTCAAGTCGCGCGTCACCATGGACGACGTGTACTGCGAGGGCATCCGCAACATATCGCCCGTCGATCTTGATGCGGCTCGCGACATGGGCTTCAGCGTGAAGCTTCTGGCGTTGGCTCATCGTTCCGAGGTCGGTATCGACGTGCACGTGCATCCCACGATGATTCCGCTGGATCACCAGCTTTCCAAGGTCAACGGCGTGAACAACGCCATTTACGTCACGGGTGACGCCGTGGGCGAGACCATGTTCTTCGGCATGGGCGCCGGTGCGGGCCCGGCCGCCAGCGCCGTCATGGGCGATGTGGTTGAGGTTGCCCGTCGTATGGAAATGGGCCTGGCCCCCATCTTCGACAACGATTGCCCCGACACGCTGCCTCTTGTTCCCATGGCCGACCTTAAAACCAAGTATTACATCCGCTTCACCGTGGCCGACCGTCCCGGTGTTCTGGCGGCAATGGCCACTGTGTTCGCCAGCCATGGCGTCAGCGTGCGCTCGGTCATCCAGCGTGGCGAGGCCGCCGGTGTCTCTGTCGAGGTCGTGTACGTTACCCACACGGCGCGCGAAGCCGACATCCAGCAGGTCGTCGACGAGATCGGCCAGCTTGAGGATGTTCTGATGAAGAAACCTTCGATCATCCGCGTGGAGGCGTAAAGCGTGACTGTTAAGTCTGAAGAACTGGGCCTTATCCTTGACTGCGATGGCGTGCTGCTTGACTCGATGGGCGCTTGGGAAAAAGCCGAGATCGACGTGTGCGCCACTGTTGGCATCGTCCCGACAAAAGAGGACATCGACCATGTGAACACCCTCACGTTGGTCGAGGCTTGCGAATACTACAACACGAAGTACGGCGCCGGCGGCAGCGTCGAGGAGACGCTGCGCATTATCGATTCCAGCATGCAGCGCTTCTATGACAACGACGTCGTTGCCGAACCGGGTGCGCTTAAGTTCGTGCGCGAGCTTCGTGAGCTGGGCGTTCGCATGTGCGTTGTTTCGTCCAGCCCGCTTCGTTATCTTCAGGCAGGTTTGGGAAGCTGCGGCTTCCTTCCGTATTTCGATGGGGTGCTCTCGGCTGACGAGCTGAGGCTCACCAAGCGCGAGCATCCCATTTTCGAGCGCGCCCTTGAGATTCTGGGCACCAAGAAAGAGAACACCTGGGGCTTCGACGACACGGCGTATGCCCTGCAAACGCTGAACAGCGTGGGTTGCCATACCATCGGCATCTACAGCAGCGACCTTAACGGAACCGTCGAGCGCTTGCGCGCTGATTCCGAGTTCACGTTCCCGGGTGGCTTGGAAGAGCTTGGTTCGAAGGGTTTCTTAGAACTAGCTATCTAATTGTGGTATGACATGGTGTTCGCGTGGGGCGGTATCATCGCTGCGTATAATCAAAGCTATTTGAATCGTAGCGAATGAGGTTTGAACCATGCCTATCCGAATCCCGGACGCGCTGCCTGCAACCAGCGCGCTTGAGAGCGAGAACATCTTCGTCATGACGGAGTTCCGTGCTTTGCACCAGGACATCCGTCCGCTGAAGGTGGTCATCCTTAACCTGATGCCCACCAAAGAGACAACCGAGACGCAGATCATGCGCAAGTTGTCGAACACTCCGTTGCAGATCGACATCACGCTGTTGCACACGGCAAGCCATAGTGCCAAGAACGTGTCCGAAAGTCATCTGGACTCGTTCTACCGCACGTTCGACGAGATCCGCGATCAGCACTTCGATGGAATGATCATCACGGGCGCCCCGGTTGAGACCCTTCGTTTCACCGACGTGGACTACTGGGACGAGTTGTGCGAGATCATGGAGTGGTCGAACACCAACGTTCACTCGGTGTTCCATATTTGTTGGGGCGCGCAGGCCGGCATCTACTATCACTACGGAATCGCGAAGCGGGACCTTCCCGAGAAGATGTTCGGCGTGTTCAAGCATTACCTGGTCAAAAGCACGTCGCCGTTGGTGCGCGGTTTGGACGACGAGTTCTGGGCGCCGCATTCCCGCTTCACCGAGGTGCGCGCAAGCGACATCGCCGCCAACCCCGATCTTGAGCTTATCGCCCTGTCTGACGAGGCCGGCGTTTACATCGCGAAAAGCCTGGACAGCAAGCACATCTTCGTGTTCGGCCACCCCGAGTACGATCGCAACACGCTGAAGGCCGAGTACGACCGTGATATTTCCCGCGGTATGGACATCGCCATTCCCAAGCATTACTACCCGAACGACGATCCCGCGCAGGCCCCGCACAACACGTGGCGCGCCCAAGCGCAGCTTATCTACACCAATTGGCTGAACTACTACGTGTATCAGACCACGCCTTACGATGTGGCCCTTGTCGGAAAAGCGGCCGATGCCCCTGCAACCCAGGAAGAAGCAGTCGCCAGCGCGAAGGACGCTTCAGCGGACAAAGCCGCAGATGCCGGCGCCGTTGCGCGCGCGGGTGCGCCAGTGGGGCGTATCGCTTCCGAGTGCGTGAAGCCCGCTAAGAAGTCGGCGTACCTTCGCGCCGAGAACGAGGACGACGACGGATACGACCCGTATTCCGATCGTCGAAGCGAGCCGCCTTTGTTCGAACCCGATCCCTGGCGCTAGCTCGTCGACAAGGGGGTGCTCGCCGTACGGGAGACCGACGCGTGACGACCATTTGTGCAATTCGCGAATATTCCCCCTGTACAGCGCTTTTGCATGTTGACGTGGCGGGAAGCGTGAATCTATACTGGACAAGTTGCTTTCAAAAGCCCCGTGAAGCGGGATTGAACCGAGAACGCTTACCTTGGCAGATGGAGTCCAGGCCGGAAGCCTCAAGCGTGCTGGCGTAGGAAACCGGCTCTCGCGTCAACCTGCACTTTTGAAAACAAACACGTATTTGGAGGAATCAGAAGTGAAGACGTATTACGCAAAGCCCAACGAGGTTGAGCGCGAATGGCTTCTCATCGACGCTGAGGACATGGTCCTCGGTCGCGTTGCAGCCAAGGCCGCCCATATCCTTCGCGGTAAGCACAAGCCCACCTACACGCCCCATGTCGACACCGGCGACTTCGTCGTCATCGTGAACGCCGACAAGATCCGCGTTACGGGCAACAAGGGCACCGACAAGCGCTACTATCGCCACAGCGGTTTCCCCGGAGGACTCAAGTCCGAGTCCTTCAACGAGGCCATTGAGCGTCATCCGGAGCGCGTGTTGGAGCATGCAATCAAGGGCATGCTGCCCAAGAACACGCTCGGTCGCGCCATGGGCAAGAAGCTCAAGGTGTACGCCGGTCCTGAGCATCCGCATCAGGCACAGAACCCGCGTAAGATCGAGATGGAGGGCTAGTCATGGCAAATGAAGCTTTGTATTACGGCACCGGCCGCAGGAAGAACGCAACTGCTCGCGTTCGTCTTGTCCCCGGCACTGGCAAGGTAACCGTTAACGGCCGCGACGCTGCCGACTACTTTGGCCGTCAGGCTCTGGTCGACATGGCTTGCGCTCCGTTCAAGGTCACCGACACCGAGGGTCATTTCGACGTCATCGCCAACATCGCTGGCGGCGGCATCTCCGGCCAGGCTGGCGCTCTTCGCCACGGCATTTCCCGCGCTCTGCTGGGTGCCGGCGAGTATCGCCCCGAGCTCAAGAAGGCTGGCTTCCTCACGCGCGACGCACGTATGGTCGAGCGTAAGAAGTACGGTCTGAAGAAGGCCCGCAAGCGCCCGCAGTTCAGCAAGCGCTAAGAATCTACGGATTCACTGGCTTTTCGAAACCCGCTCTCCTTGGAGAGCGGGTTTTTCTTTGCCCGTTTACCGCTTTCGCCGAACAAAGTATTAAAGTATCACCAGACGAAAACCGACGAGGCATTTGCACGAAAGCGAGGATCCGCACCATGACGGACGTAGCTGCGATCTACGGGTCGAAAGTTTTCAACGAGCACGTGATGGCCGAACGCCTGCCATCCGTCACGTATAAAAGCTTGATGCGCACCATCCACGATGGCGAGCCGCTTGACATCGAAGTGGCCAACGTCGTTGCGCACGCCATGAAGGAATGGGCAATCGAGAATGGCGCCACTCACTTCACGCATTGGTTCCAGCCTTTGACGGGCATCACCTCCGAGAAGCACGACGGCTTCATCGACCCCACGGCTGATGGTCGCACGCTCCTTCGTTTCTCGGGCAAAGAGCTTATCCAGGGCGAGCCCGACGCTTCCAGTTTCCCGAACGGCGGCCTGCGCGCCACGTTCGAGGCTCGCGGTTACACCGTGTGGGACCCCACCAGCTTCGCCTTCATCAAGGACGAGGTGCTGTGCATTCCCACCGCCTTCTCCAGCTTCACCGGCGAGGCTCTTGACGAGAAAACCCCGCTTTTGCGCTCCATGGCCGCTGTCGAGGTCCAGGCTAAGCGCGTTCTTGCCCTGTTCGGCGAGCATCCCCGCCGTGTCATCCCCACAGTCGGCCTTGAGCAGGAGTACTTCCTGATCTCCGAGAAGGATTTCGCCCGCAGGCTCGACCTTGCCCTGTGCGATCGCACGCTGTTCGGCGCCGACCCCTGCAAGGGCCAAGAGATGGAAGAGCACTACTTCGGCGCCATCCGTCCCACGGTCAACGAGTTCATGAAGGAGCTCGACACCGAGCTTTGGGAGCTGGGCATTCCCGCTCGCACCAAGCACAACGAGGTTGCGCCTGCCCAGCACGAGCTTGCTCCCATCTTCGAGAACGCCAACCGCGCGATCGACCACAACCTGCTTACCATGGAGAAGATGAAGCTGCTGGCCAGCCATTATGGCTTGGTGTGCCTGCTTCACGAGAAGCCCTTCGATGGCGTCAACGGCAGCGGCAAGCATGACAACTGGTCGTTGGCCGCCGATGGCAAGAACCTTCTTGAGCCTGGTGAAAGCCCCATCGAGAACCTGCGCTTCCTGGTGTTCCTGTCCTGCATCGTCGAGGCGGTCGACGAGTACCAGGAGCTTCTGCGCGCATCCGTCGCAAGCGCCAGCAACGATCACCGCTTGGGCGCGAACGAGGCGCCGCCGGCCATTGTGTCCATTTTCCTTGGCACCGAGCTTTCGGCCATCGTCGAGGCTTTGGTGAACGATCATGAAACCGAGTACACCAGCGCTCACAAGGTTGCAATGGACCTTGGCGTGGAAACCCTGCCTAACTTCCTGAAAGACAACACCGACCGCAACCGCACCAGCCCCTTCGCTTTCACCGGCAACAAGTTCGAGTTCCGCATGCCGGGTTCCGCCGAGAATCTGTCCGAGGCCAACACCATTCTTGACACCGCTATGGCCAAGAGCCTGAAGGACTTCGCCAACGCCATGCGCGACGTTCCCGAGGAAGCTTTCGAGGAGCGCGCCATCGAGTACGTGAAGCAGCTGCTGCGCGACCATAAGCGCATCATCTTCGACGGCAACGGCTATTCCGATGAGTGGCCGATCGAGGCCGAGCGCCGTGGTCTGTCCAACAAGGCAACCACCGCCGACGCCATGCCGTGCATGGTCGAGCCCAAGAACCTTAAGCTGTTCGACGAGTTCGGCATTCTGTCCGAGGTCGAGGTTCGCAGCCGCTACGAGGTCAAGCTCGAGAAGTACAACAAGCTCATCAACATCGAAATCAACACCATGGACCGCATGGTCAGCCGCGATTACCTGCCTGCGATTAACGCGTTCGCAACCAAGGTGGCCCGTGGCATCACCGCCGTGCGCGCGGTTAGCCCCCTGCTTGACGTTTCCGATCAGGAGAACCTGCTCAAGCGCCTGACCGACGGCGTTGCGGCCATCAACAAGAATCTGCGTGAGGTTAACGCCGCACATGCTGCCGCGCTGCAGATCGAGGACCAGCAAGAGCGCGCCAACGAGTACGCGCACAACATCATCCCCATGATGGATCGCCTGCGTGCCTCGGTTGACGACATGGAGCTCATCGTGGGCGCCACGTACTGGCCGGTGCCTTCGTACAACCGCATGCTGTTCTACGCCTAAGCAACCAGCGGCCCGTCGGCTTGGTGCTGGCGGGCCTTTTCTTTTGCAGTGCATTCTTCTGGGACCAAAGGAGAGAATCACGATGAACGATCTTAGAAGCGAGGATGTTGAGGCCCTGCTTGACGTGCTTGTTCGCATGGACGACAAGGAGACACTGTTCGCTTTGCTGGAGGACCTGTTCACCATTCGCGAAATCAAGGAAACCTCCCAGCGCCTGACCGTTGCGCGCATGCTTGACGCGGGCAAGTCGTATGCCGCTATCGAGCAGGCGACAGGCGCTTCGGCCACCACTATCGCCCGCGTATCGAAATGCCTGAGCTATGGCACGGGCGGATACCGTGCGGCTCTTGATCTGCTTGCCTCTTCGAAATAGAATGTTCGGCGCGCACGAGGGGTGCGCATTGGACGAGAGAAAGATTCAGAAAGGCAATGAAACGGTTGCTGATCGTCGTCGACTACCAGAATGATTTCGTCGACGGCGCGCTTGGCTTTGAGGGGGCCGAGCTTCTTGACAAGCCCATCGCCGAGAAGATCTCGGAGTATCGGGCTGCAGGCGACGTTGTCGCTTTCACCTACGACACCCACCATCGCGACTACATGCAAACGCAGGAAGGGCGCAACCTGCCCATCCCGCACTGCATCGAGGGAACCGAAGGTCATAAGCTTTATGGCGAGACCGCCCTTATGGCGCGCGACATTGACGAGGTTTACTACAAGCCCACGTTCGGCTCCTCCGAGTTGTTCGCCCGCTTGAGCAAGGCTCAAGCTATTGCGGCTAGTCTTGGCCGCGAGCCGTTCGAGAGCATCGAGCTGGTGGGTCTGGTTTCCAACATGTGCGTGCTGTCCAACGCGGTTATCGCGCGCTCTGCATGTCCGAACGTGCAGATCATCGTTGATGCGGCGTGCACCGCGGCGCCCGATCCGAAGCTGAACGAGGAAGCGCTTGATGTTTTGGAGGCGCTGCAGGTTTCGGTCATCAACCGAGAGAAGCCCGCAAGTCTGGAAGACTGACGACTGATTGCGACGGGCATCGCGCGTCGTCGAAAGCGAATTCAACTCAGGAATGCAACGAGCCCGCTGGATGATCCAGCGGGCTCGTTGCTTTGCGATCGACCGATGGTGGGATGGAAGGGAGACGTTAGTCGATCGAGATGTTGGTAGTGGTTTCAAGCTGCGGCTTGGGCTGCTTTTTCGGAACGTCGATCTTCAGCGTGCCGTTCTCGAAGCGAGCTTTGACGTCGGCTTCTTCGATTTCGTCGCCCACGTAGTAGGAGCGAGTGCATTTGCCGCTGAAGCGCTCCTTGCGAACGAAGGTGCCCTTCTTGTCGGTGTCCTCGGTCTCGCTCTTGGTTTCGGCGGTGACGGTAAGAACGCCGTCCTTCAAGGAAGCATTGACGTCTTCCTTCTTGAAGCCGGGCAGGTCGATGGTCAGCTCGTAGCCACCGTCATGCTCTTTGATGTCGGTACGCATGAATTGCTGAACGGGACGGGCTGCCGGTGCGGCATCGAAAAGGGTATCGAACGGATCGGCGAAGAACGCATCGAGAAGGTTGTTGCTCCTGCGAGGAATCATTGCAGTCATGGTAATCATCTCCTGTTTGGTGGCCGGGGCGGTTTGCCCTGGCTCGCATGACTTACTTCTTTGAACGATTCTGTTATACCGACCCCCGAAACGCGATTCAAGCCAGAACGCCAGTCGGTAACCTTGCCGATAACTTGCGTTACCTTCTTGTAATAAATCTAAGTCAAGTTGACTTAGATCATGAAGATAGGATGGGGTGAATGCGAGGTGCAGGAGTCGTGAGACGCGCGGTAGGAGGATCTGCACGGGCGCGTAGCGAGTGCGGTAGCTTTCGAACGCGCTTGGTAGGCAATCGGCGAAAGCGCTGATGACGAAGCGGGTATAATCGAGCTCACGTAAATGAAAGGATGCCGATATGACGCTGATTGGGGTTTTGTCCGATACTCACGGGCGGCTTGACCCGCGCGCCTATGCGGCGCTTGCCGAGTGCGATCGCATCATTCATGCGGGCGACATGTGCGACCCGTCTATCTTGCGAGAGCTTCAAACCATCGGTCCTGTTGACGCGGTGTTGGGAAACAACGACATTCCCGGCGACTATCCGTCGGGTGTCCAGCGCTTTGCCAAGCCGGTCATCGACGGCGTTCGATTCCTGGTGGCTCATTATCCTAATGATGTGCGAATCAGTTTCGCGGGAAGCTCGGCGGTTGCGCCGGGCGATTCTATCCCGCACGTGTGCATTCACGGTCATACGCATATTCCACGCCTAGAGTGGGGCCGCGCGGCATACCCTGCGCGGTATGTCTTGAATCCGGGCTCCGTCACGCGGCCGCGCGGCGGGTTCCCGGCGAGTGTGGGAAAGATCGTCGTGGAAGGGGGACGCGTGCTTTCCATTGTCATCGATTCTTTCGACGGCGAAGTTTTGTTTGAGACGGGATCTGCTGGGTCTTCTGCTGAATAGGCGTATCGGGCCATCAGTGCTCCCCGTGTGTCGGTCTGCAACGCCGACCTGCGTTTATGCATTCCCAGACACAAAAAAACGACGCCTTCCGAAGAAGACGTCGCTTTTTTGGTGGGCTTTTCGACCCCCCTGTCGCTGTACTTCCAAGGAAACACGCTCGGCCGCACGCGTCCGCGGCCTA
This sequence comes from uncultured Eggerthellaceae bacterium, assembly GCA_934668515.1. Lineage (GTDB taxonomy): Bacteria > Actinomycetota > Coriobacteriia > Coriobacteriales > Eggerthellaceae > UMGS1502. The sequence goes on along the minus strand of CAKUNS010000013.1, from coordinate 25,335 downwards.
AAACCTTGGGCTACGCGGCCCGCTCGTTCCGAGGAACTCGCGTCCGCGGCCTTTTTTAGAACTCCTTGAAAGCAGCTTTCTTGGCGCCGCAGATGGGGCAGACCTCGGGAGCTTCAGCGCCCTTGTGGATGTAGCCGCAGAAGGGGCACAGGTAGTAGTTGTCGTCGTCGGCAGCGTCGAGGTTGTTGTAAGCCTCGAGGTACTTCTCGGCATGAACGCTCTCGGCGAGCTTAGCCTTGGTGAACACCTTGACGGCCTTGTCGTTGCCCTCTTCCTGAGCCTTCTTGATGAACTCGGGGTACATGTCGGAGGTCTCGTGGATCTCACCGTTGGCAGCGTCGATGAGCATGAGATCGACGGGTAGCGGATCGGCAGCTTCGGCGGCGGGGCGGACGTAATCGGGCTCTTCGGCCTCGACCAGGGCGGCCTCTATGCCGATGTGAACCTGCTCGGCGGCGGAAGCAGCGCGGAACAGCTTAGCAACCTGCGGGTAACCAGCCTCGTCGGCGGCCTTTGCATAGCCGGCGTACTTAGCGGAAGCGCCGGTCTCGCCAGCGACGGAAGCCTTCAGAGCGTCAAGGGTGGAAGCGATCTGGGTGGTGCCGAAGCCGTTCATGTTGGAGCTGTTCTCGGCGGTGGGGAATTCGGAACGAGTATTCATATTGATCCCTCTCTCATTGGGTTGTCTTTGATTTGACTATTAGGAGTATATCCTAATAAGGAATAATTGCAAGTGGGAAAACGCCGTTGTGCGTAAAAGATCAAGATCGTGCGCCGAGCAGGTGCTGAGTGCGCGATAATGGGCGAGCGAATTGGAAAAGCAATAAGGAAGGCGATTTCATGAACAAGAAGAACGCATGGGAGGCTTACGACGAGGCGGCGCTGGCCGAGCTCGAGTCGCTCAGCGCTGACTACATCGATTTCATCTCGAAGAACAAGACCGAGCGTCTGTTCGCGAAGAGCGCCATTGCTCGTGCGCAGGCTGCCGGCTATCGCGACATCGAAGACGTCTACCGCGCAGGCGAGACCTTGAAGGTAGGCGATAAGGTGTACGCCGCCACGCACGGCAAAGCCGTCATCCTCATCCAGCTGGGCAGCGATCCCATCGAGAACGGCATGAACATCCTGGGCGCGCACATCGACTCCCCGCGCCTTGACATCAAGCAGAACCCGCTGTTCGAGGCAAACGGCCAAGCCCGCCTTGACACTCATTACTATGGCGGCATCAAGCATTACCAGTGGGTCACCGTTCCGCTTGCGCTGTACGGCGTCGTGGTGAAGAAGGACGGCAGCATCATCGACGTCAACGTGGGCGACGAGCCGGGCGATCCTGTGTTCTGCGTTACCGACCTGCTCATTCACCTGGCAAAGGACCAGATGGGCAAGAAGGCTTCCGAGGTCGTCGCAGGTGAGGACCTGGACATCCTGGTTGGCAACCGTCCCTTGGTCATCAAGGAAGGCGAAGCGGCAAGCGACGAGGCAAAGGCCGAGCCAGTGAAAGCGTTCGCCCTGAAGCTTCTGGCCGAGAAGTACGGCATCGAGGAAGCCGACTTCGATTCTGCCGAGCTTGAGGCCGTTCCCGCAGGCGCCGCCCGCGAGATGGGCTTCGATCGCAGCATGATCTTGGGTTACGGCCACGACGACAGCTCGTGCGCGTATCCTTCGATGATCGCCCAGCTTAAGATGGCCGATCAGGACCTGAAAACCACGGCTGTTTCCGTGCTGGTCGACAAAGAGGAAATCGGCAGCGTGGGCGCCTCGGGCATGGATTCCCACTTCTTCGAGAACACCATTGCCACGCTTATGGAGCTTGCCGGTGAGACCGGTGGCGTCAAGCTTCGCCATGCGCTTGCCAATTCCAAGATGATCTCGAGCGACGTGTCCGCCGGTTTCGACCCCGCATACGCCAGCGTCTTCGACACGCGCAACGTCGCGTTCCTGGGCCATGGCCTGGCCTTCAACAAGTTCACGGGTTCTCGTGGCAAGTCGGGCAGCAACGATGCCGATGCCGAGTACGTGGCCGAGATCCGTCGCATCATGGACGATGCTAAGGTCACCTTCCAAACTTGCGAGCTGGGCAAGGTCGATGCCGGCGGTGGCGGCACCATCGCCTATATGTCCGCCAAGTACGGCATGAACGTCATCGACTCCGGCGTGCCGGTTCTTTCCATGCATGCGCCGTGGGAAGTTGTCAGCAAGGCCGACTTGTACGAGGCCTACAAGGGTTACGTCGCCTTCTTGAAGGCATAAGGGGTCTGCGTGGCAAACGAGGTTCAATCTGCTCCCCAGGCGTCGCGCGAGCAATTCGCGTCGCGCCTGGGTTTCATCCTGATCAGCGCCGGTTGCGCGATCGGACTGGGAAACGTCTGGCGCTTCCCCTACATCACCGGCAAGTATGGCGGTGCCGCGTTCGTTTTGATGTACATCGTTTTCTTGGTGGCGTTCTCGCTGCCGGTTCTGGTCATGGAGTTCTCGCTGGGCCGCGGCTCGCAGAGGTCGATGGCGCGCGCGTTCGATGTGCTGGAACCCACGGGCAGCAAATGGCATCACGCCAAGTGGATCAGCTTGGTTGGCTGCTATCTGCTGATGATGTTCTATACGGTCGTCGCAGGCTGGATGCTGGCGTTCGTGTACAAAAGCGCCATCGGCTCATTCAACGGCTTAGGCGCCGACCAGGTAGCCTCGGTGTTCGGGACAATGCTCTCGAACCCGGGCGAAGTTGTTTTTTGGATGATCGTCGTCATCCTGCTGGGCCTTTTGTGCACGGCTGCCGGCCTGCAAAAGGGCGTCGAGCGCGTGACGAAGATCATGATGGTGTGCCTGCTTGCGGTCATGCTGGTTTTGGCCGTGCGCTCGATCACGCTTGAGGGCGCCGAGGCGGGCCTTGCGTTCTACCTGGTTCCCGATTTCGGGAAGGTGTTCGCGGGCGCAACCCTGGGGGCTCAGCTGTCGTCGTTCGCGGAAGCGGCGTACGCGGCCATGAGCCAGGCATTCTTCACGCTGTCCTTGGGCATTGGCTCGATGATGATCTTCGGCAGCTACATCGATAAAAGCCGCAGCTTGACGGGTGAGACGCTTCGCATCGGCGCGCTGGACACGTCGGTTGCCTTCGTTGCCGGCCTCATCATCTTTCCCGCGTGCTTTGCCTTCGGGGTGGAGCCGGGAAGCGGCCCCAGCTTGGTGTTCATCACGCTGCCGGGTGTCTTCAACCAAATGCCGCTGGGTCAGCTGTGGTGCACGCTGTTCTTCGTGTTCATGAGCTTTGCGGCGCTGTCGTCCATCATCGCGGTGTTCGAGAACATCATCGCGTTCACCATGGATCAGTGGGGCGTGAGCCGCGGCAAGGCCGTGGCCATCAACGGCGTCGGGCTTATTTTGCTGTCGCTGCCGTGCGCGCTTGGCTACAACGTGTGGTCGGGCTTCGCGGTTCCGGGCATCGGCGACATCCAGTCGCTTGAGGACTTCATCTTGTCCAACAACCTGCTGCCCCTGGGCGCGCTGATCATGCTGACATTCTGCACGTCGAAGCGCGGCTGGGGCTGGGACAAGTTTTTGGCCGAGGTCGATGCCGGCCAAGGTATGAAGTTCCCTGCCGGCTTGCGCGTGTACGTGAAGTGCGTTGTTCCTGCGCTGATCTTGGTCGTTTGGGTGACGGGATGGGTTCCTGTCCTCACAACCTGGCTTGGGTAGCGCCGCGCGTTGAAATCGGCGCGCTTTCGGACAAGGGCTCGTTTTCGGCTTGCGCTTCGCTGAAGCACTCGCAATTCAGTAGGTAAAATGATCGTTGTTCAATGCGGACGTCAGGCTTGTTTCTTCGGAAACGGGCTTGGCGTCCGCGTGATATTTAAAAGAGGTAAGCTTGACAGGTCGAAAAACGGCAACGACGTGGCTATAATTACTCTCAATCATTCCCGCCGCTCAGACCAGATAAGGAGCAGTTTCATGGCTTATTATTACGAAGAACCGTCGCGCACGTTCAACGAGTACCTTTTGGTGCCGGGCCACACCCCCGCGACGTGCATCCCTGCGTCGGTAAGCCTTAAAACCCCGCTGGTCAAGTATCGCAAGGGCGAAGAGGAATGCCCCATTTCCCTGAACACCCCCATGGTGTCCGCCATCATGGCCGCTGTCTCCGACGACAAGATGGCCGTTGCCCTGGCAACCGAGGGCGGCATGTCCTTCATCTATGGCAACCAGACCATCGAGCAGGAAGCTGCCATGGTCAAGCGCGTTAAGGATTACAAGGCCGGTTTCGTCGAGTCCGATGCCAACCTGTCTCCCGACATGACCCTTAACCAGGTTGTCGCTCTGAAGGAAGCTACCGACCACTCCACCATGCCCGTCACCCATGACGGCACCGCTCACGGCAAGCTGCTGGGCGTCGTCACCGAGCGCGACTACCGCCTGTCTCGCATGACCGGCGACGAGAAGGTCTCCGAGTTCATGACCCCGCGCGAGAAGCTCATCGTTGCTCCCGCCGAGACCTCCCTCAAAGAGGCAAACGACATCATCTGGGACCATAAGCTGAACTCTCTGCCGCTGGTCAACGCCGACGACACCCTGGCTTACATGGTCTTCCGCAAGGATTACGATTCTCACAAGTCCAACCCCAACGAGATGCTCGACTCCCACAAGCGCTACATGGTGGGCGCCGGCATCAACTCCCGCGACTACGCCGAGCGCGTCCCCGCACTGGTCGAGGCCGGCGCAGACGTGCTGTGCATCGACTCTTCCGAGGGCTTCTCCGACTGGCAGAAGATGACCATCGAGTGGGTTCGCGAGCATTACGGCGACACCGTCAAGATCGGTGCAGGCAACGTCGTTGACGGCGAGGGCTTCCGCTTCCTGGCCGAGGCTGGCGCCGACTTCGTCAAGATCGGCATCGGCGGCGGTTCCATCTGCATCACCCGCGAGACCAAGGGCATCGGCCGCGGTCAGGCCACGGCCACCATCGAGGTTGCCAAGGCTCGTGACGAGTACTTCAAGGAAACCGGCATCTACGTGCCCATCTGCTCCGACGGTGGCATCGTCTACGACCACCACATCTCGCTGGCTCTGGCCATGGGCGCCGACTTCGTCATGCTGGGCCGCTACTTCGCCCGCTTCGACGAGGCTCCTTCGGCCAAGGTCATGGTCAACGGCACGTACATGAAAGAGTACTGGGGCGAGGGCTCTGCCCGTGCCCGCAATTGGGGCCGTTACGACCTGGGCGGCAAGAAGAGCCTGTCGTTCGAGGAAGGCGTCGATTCTTACGTTCCGTACGCCGGCCCGCTTAAGGACAACATCGCAGTCACCCTGCTGAAGATCAAGTCCACCATGTGCAACTGCGGCGCGCTCACCATCCCCGAGTTCCAGGACAAGGCCAAGCTCACCGTCATCAGCTCCACCTCCATCGTCGAGGGCGGTGCTCACGACGTTCTGCTGAAGGACAAGGCTCCTTACGCCTCCAACATGCGCTAATCGCATCTGAAAGATCTTTCGGCCCGCTCCGCTTCGGCGAGGCGGGCCTTCTTGTAAGTAACTGAAGAGATCCGCGAAAGGGAGTCGAGCATGAGGATCATGGCATTGGACATCGGCGAGGTGCGTGTGGGCATCGCCATCAGCGATCCGGGCGAGCGCGTGGCGTCGCCCGTCACGGTTCTTCCTTCGGCAGAGGTTAAAGCGTGCGCGAAATCGTTCATGCGCGTTTTAGAAGACTGGGAACCTGAGCTGCTGGTAAGCGGCCTGCCTTACACGTTGTCGGGTGAAGAAGGCCCTCAGGCGGCGCGTATCCGCGCCTTTGCTGCCGAGGTTTCGAAGCGCACGGGCATTCCCGTTGAGTTCTCGGATGAGCGTTTGAGCTCCACCGAAGCCAAGCGCAGTTTGCGTGAAAAGGGCATGTCAGAGCGCGAGATGCGCGGAAAAATCGATATGATAGCCGCAAGCATATTCTTACAGTCATGGCTTGATGCACGAGCCAACGAACATCAAACGCAGTAGGGGATCAGCTTATGGCCAGTCGCAAGCAAGTTACGTACTCCGAACGACCGAATCACGCTGCCCGCCGCGCCCATGCACAAGGCGAGCGCGCGTTCCGCACGTACGACACCAGCTTCATCCGCCCGAAGCGCAGCAAGGCGCCGGCCATTATCTCGCTGGTTGTGCTTGTTGTCGTTCTGGCCCTTATCATCTTCGGCATCGCTTCGCTCGTTCGCGGTTGCTCGCCGCAGACCAACCTCATCGGTTCGGGTGAAACCGCAACCATCACCGTCGCCGAGGGCGAAGGCGCTGGCGCCATTGGCAAGTCGCTTGCCTCGGCCGGTCTTGTCTCTGATGCCAACAAGTTCACCAACCGTGTTGCCGAGCTGGGCAAAAGCTCCTCGTTGAAAACCGGCACCTACACCATTGCCGGCGGTACGTCTATCGACGACATCATCGGCATCCTTGAAGCCGGGGTTTCAGGTGAGACCTTCACCGTTCCCGAAGGATCCACGCTGAAGCAGACCGCCGCCATCGGTTCGAAGGCAACCAATGGCCGCAACTCCGAGGACGACTTCATCCAGGCGGCAAGCAACGCTCGCGTATATGCCTGCAGCTACAGCTTCCTGGCTTCGGCCGGCACCCATTCGCTTGAGGGCTTCCTGTTCCCCAAGACCTATGCGTTCGATGACACTTCCACGGCCGACTCGATCATTCGCGCCATGCTCGACCAGTTCAAGATCGAGACTGCGTCCCTTGATCTGTCCTACGCAACTTCCAAGGGCCTGTCGCTTTACGACGTGGTGAACCTTGCTTCCATCGTCGAGAAAGAGGCCGACGCCGATCATCGCGCCACCGTCGCTTCGGTTTTCTACAACCGCCTTGCTGACAAGATGCGCCTGCAGTCCGACGCCACTGTTGCCTACTTCGTGGGTCACGACCCCACGGCCGACGACGTTGCCACCGAGAACGAGTACAACACCTACTTCATCGATGGTTTGCCGCCCACGCCCATCAACTCGCCGGGTCTTGCCACCCTGCAGGCTGTGTGCGCGCCCGAAACTACCAAGTACCTGTACTTCTACTTCGCACCCGATGACAAGGGCGTCATGCAGTACTACTTCAGCGAGACCTACGAAGAGCATCGCGCGACCTTCGAATAAGCGCATGTCTTTTGCTTCCCCTGATAAATACTTCTCTCGTATCACGAGAATCAACGTAGAGCGCGACCTGCTTGCAAGCGGGTTGCGCTTCGTTTTGCTCGACATCGACAACACCATCCTGACGCGCGACACGCGCGAGATCCCCGCTGATGTGCGCGAGTGGCTTAATCATGCGCAGGCGGCGGGTATCGCGTTCTGTCTGCTTTCCAATAACTGGCACGAAACGCCGTTCCAGGTTGGCAAAGAGCTTTCGCTGCCCGTGGTGGCCAAGGCGATGAAGCCGCTTCCCAAGGGCTACTACGACGCATGCCGTGCGTTGGGCGCCTCGAAGAACCGAACGGTGGCTATTGGCGATCAGATGTCGACCGACGTTATCGGTGCGCATGTCGTTGGCATGAAGGCGTTTTTGGTGCAGCCGCTCGTCGAGCAAGATCTTGCCCATACGCTTGTCATTCGCAAAATTGAAAGAAAGATCCTGCGCAATCGGCGCTTGGACGACTGAAACAGATAGGGGACGCCATGCAGAAGCTGTATGTCCTGGGTCACCCGGTGGCCCACTCGAAATCTCCCGTGATGTACAACGCAGTGTATAGGGAACTCGGGCTAGATTGGGATTACGGCTTCACCGACATCGAGTCGCCCGAAGACGCGCGCACGTTCATCGAGGCGCGCGATTATCTTTCCATTAACATCACCACGCCGCATAAGCCCGTGGCTTTCGAGGCGGCGAGCATCGTCACGTCGTCGGCTGCTTTGGCGCAGGGCGCGAACGTTTTGGTGAACAAGGACGGTGCGCTTATTGCCGATAACACCGACGGGTTGGGCTGCGTTTCCTATTTGAAACGGCGCGGCGTCGTGTTCAAGGGCGCCGATGTGGTTGTGTGCGGAACCGGCCCCACGGCGCGCGCGATCATGCACGCTTGCGCGTTGGCGGGTGCTTCCCACGTGGTGCTGATGGGCCGCGACGAAGTGCGCACGAAGGCTGCGGTTGCCGACTATCGACAGCGCCTTGAACAGCTTGCCCAAGGCGACGGCGCCGTGATCGCCGCCATCGATCCACGGTATGCGCAGGCAAGCTTGGGCGACATCGTGGATTCCTGTCAGGTGCTGGGCTGCTCGTACGAGCAGGGGGCTGACCTGATTTCCGGCGCCGGCGTCATCATCGACGCCACGAGGCTTGGTATGAACCCGGGCGATCCGGCCCCGTTCGATACGTCACTTATTTCTGCTGGTCAGGCTGTGTTCGATGTGGTGTACGCTCATGGCGAAACGGCGCTTATCGGCGCGGCGCGTAAGGCGGGCGCGGCGGCCTTCGACGGCGAGGGCATGCTGGTGGCCCAGGCGGTGGCCACGGTTCACGACATCAAGTGCGCACTTAACCTTGCCATTGATTTCGATTCCATCGACCTTTTTAAGGTGATGGCGGAAAGCGCGGGTTTCAACTGCGCCCAGTGCGTTTAGAATCTTGAGAGTTAAGAGTGAATGTAAGCAAACCATTTGAATCAAGGCGGCTACATGAGATACGTAACGGCAGGCGAAAGTCACGGACCGCAGCTTATTGCCATTGTCGAAGGCGTTCCGGCGGGGCTTAAAATTTCCGAGACCGATTTGAACGTCGACATGGCGCGACGCCAGTCGGGTTATGGTCGTGGCGGCAGGCAGGCTATCGAGCGCGATCAAGCGCGTGTGGTTTCGGGCGTGCGCTTCGGGAAAACCCTGGGCACGCCGGTTGCGTTGGTTGTTGAGAACCGCGATTGGCAGAACTGGACCGACCGTATGTCGGTGTTCGGCGAAGCCCCTGCGAATCTGAAACGCGAGACCATGCCCAGGCCCGGTCATGCCGACCTGGTTGGCTCGCTGAAGATCGATTCCGACGATTGCCGCAATGTGCTTGAGCGTGCAAGCGCACGCGAGACGGCTGCGCGTGTGGCAGCGGCAGGCATCGCCAAGGAGTTCCTGGCCGACGTCGGCGTTGAGATCTACTCGTACGTCACCTCCATCGGCGACGTATCGCTTGACGAGGCCGACCCGATGATCGATGCGGCCGAGCGCACCACCTTGGCCATCGAGACGTCTGAGGTTCGCTGCCCCGACGAGAAAACGACCGAGGCCATGAAGGCGGCCATCGATGCCGCGCGCGAGGCGGGCGAGAGTTTGGGCGGCACGTTCCGCGTGGTTGCTCGCGGTCTTCTGCCCGGTGTGGGCGGCTATGCGACTGCCGATGAGCGCCTGACCGGCCGCATTGGCCAGGCTATGTTCTCGATCCCCGCCATTAAAGGTGTTGAGTTCGGCCTTGGTTTCGAGGCGGCGCGCCGCGTTGGCTCGAAGGTTCACGACCCTATCGTGCTCAATCGTGGCGTTGGGTTCACGCGCACCAGCAACAACGCAGGTGGTTTGGAGGGTGGTATGACCACGGGCCTTCCCCTGATCGTCACCTGCGCCATGAAGCCCATCCCCACGCTGATGACCCCGCTTAAGACAGTTGATCTGGACACGCTTGAGCCGACGGAGGCTTCGAAGGAGCGCAGCGACGTCTGCGCGGTTCCGGCCGCCGCGGTTGTCGCCGAAGCCGAGCTTGCCTTCGTGCTGGCCAACGCTTATCTGGAAAAGTTCGGCCACGAGAACATGGCCGACATCAGGTCCGCCATCGCCTCGTATAAGCAGCGTCTGAAAACGAGCTCGCGATGAGCGCCCCAATAACAAGCGGCGCGTCGGTAGGCAAGGCGGCAAATAAGGATATCTACGAGCTTGATCGCCCGGTGTTTCTGGTTGGGTTCATGGGGGCAGGAAAGACTTCGGTTGCGCGCAAGCTGGCGCGCATGGCAGGCGTCGCTTCCGTTGACATGGACACCTACATCGAGCGCTGCGAGCATAAGCGCGTGAAGGATATCTTCGCCGAGGTTGGCGAAGAAGGCTTTCGCGCCATCGAAACCCAAACGCTTTACGAGCTGGGCATGAAGAAGGACCCGATGGTGATTTCCTGCGGCGGCGGCGTGGTTCTGCGTCCCGAGAACCGCAAGGCGTTATCTGAGCTTGGCCTGGTCGTGTACCTGTCGGTAACGGCGGTCGAGGCAGCTTCGCGCATCAGCGACGTTTCCTCGCGCCCGCTGTTCGGCGACCTTCAAAACGCCCAGCGCGTTATCAACGAACGTCTTCCCCTGTACGAGGAAGTAGCTGACGTCACCATCGATACGGTTGGGCGCGGAAGTTCGTCCATCGCTCATGAGGTGTTCGACATCCTGAAGGAAAAGGGAGTCTTATGGCAACAAAAGTGATCGTCAGCATTCCCAACGAAGTCGATTACGCCGTGCGCATCGGTTCGGGGATTCTCGACGACTTGGGTTCGAAGGCAGCTGCGCTGGGGTCGTTCTCCCAGGCGCTTATCATCACCGACAGCAACGTCGGTCCGCTTTATCTGGCGCAGGCGAAGGCCTCGCTTGCACGCGCGGGATTCAAAACCAGCGAAATCATCGTGCCGGCGGGCGAGGAGACCAAGTCGCTTGAGGTGGCGGGCGAGATCTGGAGCGCCATGGCGCAGCTTGACCTGGGGCGCGACTGCGTCGTTGTCGCCCTTGGCGGTGGCGTGGTGGGCGACTTGGCCGGCTTCGTCGCTTCCACGTACATGCGCGGCGTTTGCGTGGTGCAGGTTCCCACGACGCTTCTTTCCATGGTCGACTCGTCGGTTGGCGGCAAGACCGCAGTGAACCTTCCCGAGGGAAAGAATCTGGTGGGAACGTTCTTCCAACCCAGCCACGTCTGTGCCGACACGGCGACGCTTTCAACGCTTGACCAGCGCGAATGGCGCTGCGGATGCGCCGAGATCGCCAAGTCGTCGGTTATCGATTCTGACGAGTTCTTCTTCTGGATGCTCGAAAACGCGCCGGCGCTTGCGGCGCGCGATGCCGCGGTTGTTGCCGAAGCCGTTGCCCGTTGCGTGGTGTTCAAGGCCAACGTCGTTGCGCGTGACAAAACCGAGACTTCGGGCGTGCGCGAGTGCCTGAACTACGGCCACACTCTTGGCCACGCGATCGAGTCGGTTGCGGGTTATGGCGTGTACTCGCACGGCGCGGCCGTTGCCGAGGGCATGCGTTTCGCGGCCTTCGTGGCAAAGGAAAAGCTTGGCGCGTCGGACGATTTCGTCCAAACGCAGGCTGATTTGCTGGATGCGCTGGGGTTGGCGCCCCTTGGCTTCAAGGCCGACCCGGCTGTGGTTTTGGAAGCCATGAAGCATGATAAGAAGACGCGCGGCGGCTCTATTCGCTTCGTGCTTCCCGTCGATGTGGGAGAATGGAAGGCGGTCACGCTTTCCGACGCCGAGATTCTGGCGTATCTTGAGCAGTGGCAACGCTTCGAATAGCGAAAGCAAAACAGGCGGCATGACGGCCAAGGAGGCTGTGATTATGAAGCTGAAGAAGATCCTGGTGATGAACGGCCCCAACCTAGATATGTTGGGCACGCGCGAGCCGGCCGTGTACGGCTACGACACGTTAGAGACTTTGGAGGAGACGGTTATCGCGTACGCTGCCGATCGCGGCGTGAAAGCAACGTGCTTCCAAAGCAACAGCGAGGGCAAGCTGATCAACAAGCTGCACAAGGCTCCCACCAAGTACGACGCCGTCATTTACAATCCCGGCGCGCATACTCATTACTCGTACGCAATCCGCGATGCCATCGCGTCGATCGACACGCCGGTGGTCGAGGTTCATCTTTCCGACGTCAATTCGCGTGAGGACTTCCGCCGCGTTTCCGTGACCGCCCCGGTGTGCGTCGCGCAGATCAAGGGCATGGGCATCCAAGGTTACTGCGATGCCGTTGACTATCTGCTGGATGTGAGCAACCCGCAGAGGCTGGGAAAAATCAACAGCGTCGAAGGCTCAAATGATGCCCCCGCTGCCATCGAGGGTCCCGTCGAGCCCGAGGGCCTGCCTTCCCTTGGCGAGCTTTCCGCTCAGCGCATCGTGCGCGTTCGCGAGGCATGCCAGCAGCAGGGCATTGACGATTTCATCGCTCGCGACAACATGAACATTTACTGGATGACCGCCTTCGACGACATCTTCGACCCCGATCGCGCTCATGCGCTGCTGGTCACGCCTGAGGGCGCCACTATGCATACCGACAGCCGCTACTCCACGAACTGCCTTGATCGCGTCCAGCGTATCGGCTCGTCTGTGGCCATCGACGACGAGCGCAAGTCGCACGCTGTGTTCGCGCGCGACATCGTCAAGAAAGAGGGCGAGGGCCGCAAGCTTGGCATTGAGGACGACATCACGCTTGCCGAGTACCGCAAGGTCGTTTCCGAACTTGAGGGATCGGGCATTCAGCTGGTCGAGACCACGGGCCTGGTAAACGGGCTTCGCGCCGTGAAGGACGTGCGCGAGCTTGCGCGCATGAAGGCAGCTCAGAAAATCACCGACGATGCGTTCAGCCACATCATCGAGTTCATCAAGCCCGGCATGACCGAGCTTCAGGTGAAGATCGAGCTTGAGGACTTCATGGTTCGTCATGGTTCGCAGGGCGTGGCGTTCGAATCCATCGTTGCTTGCGGCGCAAACGGTGCAAGCCCTCATGGTCAGGCGGGCAACCGCATCATCGAAGAGGGCCACAGCGTGGTCATGGATTACGGCGCGAAGGCGTTCGGCTACAACGCCGACATGACGCGTACCGTGTTCATTGGCAAGCCCAGTGACGAAATGCGCGCTGCATACGAAACCATCCGTCGCGCGAACGAGACGGTTGAGGCAACCATCAAAGCTGGCGTCATCGGCCGCGACATGCATGAACTGGCCGAGCGCATTCTTGTTGAAGGCGGCTTCGGCGGCAAGATGGGCCACGGCCTTGGCCACGGCTTGGGTGTTGACGTTCATGAGCTTCCGTACTTGAACGCCACGTACGACAAGCCGCTTGAGGTTGGCAACGTAGTCACGGTCGAGCCTGGCATCTACATTGCCGGCAAGTTCGGCATGCGCCTTGAGGACTTCGGCGTGGTTACGAGTGAAGGTTATGAGCGATTCACTCAATCGACTCACGAGATGGTTATAATATAGCCGCATTTTTTCAGACGAGTTAGAGGGACCAGTTATGGCAATTTCTACCGCAGATTTCAAGAACGGCATGTGCATCGTCTACAACAATAAGATGTGCACCATTGTCGAGTTCCAGCATGTTAAGCCCGGCAAGGGCGGCGCATTCGTGCGCACCAAGCTTCGCGACATCAAGACTGGTCGCGTTGTCGATTACACCTTCAATGCCGGCACCAAGTTCGACACCGTCCGCCTCGAGCAGCGCACCATGCAGTACCTGTACGACGACGGCGCCGACTTCAACTTCATGGATCCCAACACCTACGAGCAGATGCCCATCCCGCACGAGCAGGTTGGCGACGCTGCTAAGTGGCTGAAGGAAAGCGACGAGGTTACCCTGCAGTACGCTGGCGAAGAGCTGATTAGCGTCGAGCCGCAGATGTTCGTCGAGCTTGAGGTTACCGAGACCGAGCCTGGCTTCAAGGGCGATACCGTCCAGGGTTCCACCAAGCCCGCAACCGTTGAGACGGGCGCAACCATCCAGGTTCCGATGTATGTCAACATCGGCGACGTCCTGCAGATCGACACCCGCGACGGCCGTTTCGTCAAGCGTCTCTAATAAACGGATCACGTGCTCGATATTGAAATGGGCGGTTTCCCGTTGGGGAGCCGCCCATTTTGCATTCCGTGAGAGCCAGCAGCCGAGCGCGCTTCGGTCGCCGAGACGGCTTCCTTGGAAGTCGTCGAGAGCGGCAGGGTTCTTGAAGTGCAGCGACAGCCGCCAAATTGAAATAGTGAGCACTGCATCGCCCAGAGACCCCTTCATGCGAAAGGTCTTTCTTTTTCGCCTCGCTTCAGTCGGGCATCCCGCTTCGGTTGATGCCATCGCAAGCCGAGTGTCGTTAATGGTGCTTCTCTTTGTTATAAAGCGCAGCCTATACTGGTATAAGCGTTGTTTATGCCAGCCCCAGAGAGAGGGAGGATGCACATGCTTAGATCTAAAGGCCTAACCGAGAAGATGCTTTTGCTGGGTATCGACGGTATGGACCCCCGTTTCGCCAGCCGACTGGTTCGCGAAGGCAAGATGCCTAACTTGAAAAAGCTCATGGACAGGGGTGCCTGCCGTGAAGACCTGATGATGCTGGGCGCCAACCCCACCATCACTCCGCCCATGTGGGCGACGCTTGCCACTGGCGCATATCCTATGACCCATGGCATCATGGACTACAACCTGTCCGCCGAGAACGACAAGGACGTCACGCTTGGCGCATTCAGCTCGCGCTTCCTGAAGGCCGAGCCTCTGTGGAACGTCACTGCTCAGGAAGGCAAGAAGACCCTGGTCATGCACTGGCCCGGCGGCTCGTTCCCTCCGACCATCGACTCCGACAACCTGGTTACCATCGACGGCTCTTCGCCTGGTGCCTGCTGCGCATGGTCCAGCGTTCGCGACCTTGACATGATGTACGTGGCCAGCACCAAATGCCCCAAGCCCAACTACATGCCCATGGCCACCATCACCTCCGAGGTTGAGGGTGACGAGGAGCTCAAGTTCCTGCACCCGCCCGTTCATGACGGCATTCCCGTATCCGCTCCGGGTTCTTCGCCCGAGGCAAAGGAGCGCATCAAGGAATACAAGAAGTGGTACAAGGAGTTCATCGATGTCGAGGGCTATCAGCCCAGCGACAGTTTCGTTGTTGACAACGTCATCTACGAAGAGCAGCAGGGCCTTATGTGGCACCTTGCCGACTTCCCCACGGGCGTCAGCGTGTCCCCGGTTATGCCGACCAACGGTTGGGAATTCGAGATTCCGGCCGACGCCAAGGAGTTCCTGATCATCACCTTCTATGGCAAGGTCATGCGCCCGGCGCTTATCCTGAAGGGCGAGTCCGGCGCGTACGACACCGTCGCCATTTACAAGGACAAACAGACGGCCGAGCCCGTCGCCGTTCTGACCGAGGACGCAGGCCTGGTTGGCGTGTACGATGTCGTCCCCTCCAAGGAAGGCCCCGAGCCCGTTTACCGCAACATGCGCCTGCTTAAGATCGCCGAAGACGGTTCCTATGTTCGCATCTGGGCTTCCCGCGGCATGAGCTGCACCGACGACTCCGTCTGGTTCCCCAAGGAGAACTTCAAGACCATCGTGGATCGCTTCGGACCTCCGCAGCCCACCAGCCAGATGTCCGGCAACGACGCCGATCTCATCCTGAAGTGCAACAACGAGCAGTGGATCAAGGCCGCCGAGTGGCAGTCCAACGTCATTCATTACTTCATTGAGGAGCAGGGCACCGAGGTCGTCTTCAGCCACTTCCACAACGTCGACCTTCAAGGTCACAACTACATGAAGTACATGAAGAACCGCGACACCTCTCGCTACGACGAGAGCGAAGTCGTGAAGTTTGCTGAGGCAACCTACAAGGTCACCGACGACTATCTGGGAAGCTTCATGCACCTGCTGGACGAGGGTTGGACCATCGCCCTCTTCTCCGACCATGCACTTATCAGCGCCGAGGAAGAAGCCGTGGCCATGGGTGACAACACCGGCGTTTCCATCGAGCCGCTGCATAAGATGGGCTACACCGTGCTCAAGACCGACGAGAACGGCAAGGAGCTGCCCGAGGTTGATTGGACCAAGACCAAGGCCATCATGACCCGTTCCAATAGCATCTACATCAACGTCAAGGGCCGCGATCCGCACGGCATCGTCGATCCCGCAGACAAGTACGAGCTCGAGGAGCAGATCATCACCGATCTGTACGGTTACAAGCACCCCAAGACCGGCCATCGCATCTTCGATCTGGCTGTCCACAACAAAGATGCTGTCTTGATCGGTCTTGGCGGCCCGATGGGCTCCGATATCGTCTTCGTCGTGAACGAGAACTACGCCGAGGACCACGGCGCCGGCCTGTCCACGGCATGGGGTCACAATGACACTTCGCTCAGCCCGATTTTCTGCGCAGCCGGCCCCGGCATCAAGGAAGGCTATCGCACCCCGATGCATATTCGCGAGGTCGACCTGGCTCCTACGGCCGCTGTCCTTCTGGGCGTCGACTTCCCGGCTCAGTGCGAGGGCTCGCCCGCGTACGACATCTTCACCGAGCGCGTCTAATAAATCGGTTAGTTAGCTCGTTTGAGACCCCTGTGGCGAAAGCGCCACAGGGGTCTTTTCGTCATTCGATGTGAAGAGGCGAGCATTTTCTGGCGGTAACAAATTTTCGCGAGGAATAAAGCGAATTCGCCGATTAATAGGGTGTCATAGCTAAAACCAATGCCTGCTATTGCTGTAATTAATATTCCCTATAAGCAAATTATTAGGAATTCTAGTTCTCTGACCAGTGGTTATCCAAAATGTCAAAAGGGATACAACTAAAAGTTCATACCCCAGATAACCTACAATCCCAACCGTTGATTCACACCTAAAGATGAAGACTATATGGTGAAGCCACGGACGTTTGCAGCTGCCATTGAGCGCGTAGATCCTGACGGAGGGAGGCCAGAAGGATGTGCGCGCTGGTAGCGAAACAAAACGGAAGGATTGTAAGAGCTACAAAGAAAGGGGAGGGTTATGGATACGAAAGCGAAAAAAGTTTCGCCTATTCATTACCTGGTGGTCGCCGCATTCTGCTTAGGCGGTCAGTTCGTTCCCGGCTTCGCGGGCATCACTCCGCTCGGCATGGGCATTCTGGGCTGCTTCGTCGGCGCAGTGTACGGCTGGATCACTATCGACATGCTTTGGCCGAGTATCGTCGCCTTGTTCGGTCTGGGCATGACGTCTATCGGCTTCGACCGCGTCATCGCTGGTTCGTTCGGTAACACCACTGTTATGGCCCTGATCCTGTGCATGGGCGTCATCGGCATCGCCATGACCACCGGCGCATTCAACTGGCTGGCCAGCAAGCTGCTTGGCAACAAGCTCATGCAGGGCAAGCCGTGGGTTACCATCTGGGTCATTCTTTTCATCGCATTCTTGCTTGGTGCTAACAACCCCATCATCTTGATGATCATCTTCGGTGCATTCATTACCTCCATGCTGAATGCCTGCAAGGTTCAAAAGAACAGCAAGCTTGCCGTCTTCACCTATCTGGGTACTGCTTTCGCCCTCATGCTTGGCCAGATCCTGTTCCCGTTCATTTCCACGGGCCTGGTTTTCTATGGCGCATACATGAAGATGTTCGCCGCATATCCCATGAACATGGTTGCGTACCTGCTGTGCATGTTTGTTGTCGGCGTTCTGATGATTACCTGCTGGGTGCTGGTCATGCGCTTCGTCATGCGCGTCGACGCAAAGCCTCTTGCCGATTTCTGCAGCGATTGCTCCGAGCTCAAGGCTACGCGTTCTCAGAAGATCGCCCTTGTCATGTTCGTCGGCTTCATCGTGGTCAACGTTCTGGCTGCTGTCGGCCCGCTTAAGCCTTACCTGAGCGTTCTTGGTCTTGCCGGCTTCTGCCTGCTTGGCACCGCCCTTATGCCGTTCCTTAAGGACGAGGAAGGCAATGCTATCGGCGGTATCGAGGAACTGCTTCACCTTTGCAACTGGGGCCAGGTCACCATGGTCGGTTTCATCATGCTGCTTTCCACCTACATGGGTGGTGCTGTTCCCGGCCTCGAGACTGGCATCCCCGCTGCAATGGCCATGCTGTTCATGCCGTTCATGGGCATGTCTCCGTGGGTCTTCGTCGTCGTCGCCCTTGTCCTGGCAGTTATCCTCACCAACTTCGCTAACAACATGATCGTCGCCGTTATGGTTATGCCGCTGCTGGTTAACTACGCAGTCAAGGTTGGCTTGGAGCCCACCATGGTTGTCGTGATGCTCTTCATCATGGCCCAGTTCGCACTTGCTACCCCTGCTGCATCGCCGGTTACCGCCGTTGCAATGACGCAGGATCTGGCCGATCCTACCGAGATGACCAAGGCAGCTTGCAAGATCCTCCCGATCATGATCGTTCTTGGTCTTATCATCGGCCTGCCGGTTTGCAGCGTTATCTTCTCGCTTTTCTAATAGATAACGAGTTGGGTTTAGCTTATCGGCCGTGATAACCTTAGTGGCATTGCTCATTGAGTTTTGTCAGGAATAGCGGGCTCGGACATTGCTGGAAGGCGGTGTCCGAGCCCTGTTTTACAGGAGAAACATGGATACGAAAAAGTACATACCCGAACGCGTGAAAGATGACCTGGGAAGTTATTTCGTCAAGGGCTTCGACGACCTGTACGTGCATGGCGCGAAGGTGCAGGACGAAGTTCTTGACGAGATAATCCAGCTGGTGAAAGACAGCGCCTATGCGCGCGACCATGGTTTCGCGGGCGTGTCCAGCAAGGAGGAATTCCTTGCGAAGGCCCCTGTCTCGGAATACGCCGACTACGTCGATTACGTGGCACGCGACATGGAAGGCATCGATGGTCAGCTGTCGTCGCTTCCAACCGATCACTATCTTATGTCCACGGGTCGAGGCGGTTTTGCGGGTAAGTATTACATCGAGACGCGCATTGGCGCAATCGCTCGCCAGACATCCATCGATTTGTACCAAATGGGCATCGTGCATAACGAGCCCGTGCTGCGCGAGCCCGGTTTCAAAACCATGCCGGTGGTCAACCCCACTTCCATCCCCGTTGCTCATAACGGCAAAGAGGTTCGTCGTACTTCCAGTCAGGCGGGCAAGGCATTGTGGGAAAACGGCGGCGACGTGTTCATCTTCCCGTACGAGTTCCTTGAAGTGCAAATGAGCGAAACCGATCGCAACTATATGTATGCGCTGTACGCTCTTGCCGAGAAGAATCTGGTTCAAACGAATTGCAACAACCTTGACGCCTTCGGCGACTTCCTTGACAGCATCGAGGCGAACGCCGCTCAGATGATCGAGGATATCCGCACCGGCCACTTCTCAGTGGACATCACCGATGAGGATCGCGCCCTGCTTGAGGGCATGTTCCAGCCGAACCCGGCTCGCGCCGACGAGCTTGCGGCGTTGCTTGAGGAAACGGGTTCGTTCGACTTCAACGAAGTGTGGCCGCGTTTCCGTCTGGCTACGGGTTGGATCGGCGGCAGCGTCGGCTGCTTCAGTCGCGATGTGATGGACCGCCTGCCCAACCGTATGCGCTACTACAACACGCCTTACGGCTGTACTGAGATCATGATCGCCGCAACCAGCGACCCTGGTTCCGATGTCGGGCCGCTCAACGTATTCGGTGGCTTCTTCGAGTTTTTGCCGCTTGACGGCGGCGACCCTGTTGAAATGCGTGATCTGCAAGTGGGAAAGCTGTACGAGGTGCTGGTCACCACGTATTCGGGTTTGTGCCGCTACAACTTGCACGACATCATTCGCGTTGATAGCTTCAGGGGAGAAACGGCGTGCATCGAGTTCAGGGGCCGCGCCGCCGAGGTCATCAAGGTGAACGACGCATCGCTTTACGGCTTCGAGTTCTGCGACCTGGTTTTGGGTGTGCTCGATTCCGAAGACGCTATCGCTTCTGTGTTCCAGGCGTTCGTCGAAAACGGCGCGCAGGGTGAAGAGCTTTCTGTTGTGATTGAGTTCTATCGCGAGCCGACCGACCGCGCCGCGTTCGCCGCTAAGCTGAAGGCCGCCATGGAGCAGGCGGGCGTTGCCCCTGGCAAGGTTTACGTCGTTCGCAAGGGTTACAGGCGCGGCTTGTATCTGTCTCTCATGCAGCTTGGCCTTATCGTGCAGTCGATGAAGCTGCCGGTTGTTTCCGAGAAGCTTCCTGCCGAAGCAGAAATAGAAGCTGTTCTTTAGCCGTTGGAGAGGGGTTGCGGTGAAAGGTTACGAGAAGGCCATCCAAGACGCCGAAGCCGACGTCCGTGCGAAGCGCATTGATAAGTCGCTACCGCAGCGCCTGCTTGAAAGCGACCAGATTGAACTGTATTTCGGCATGTCCGAGCTGTTCAAGGATTTCGATCGCTACGAGGATCTTGTCCTGAACGAGATCTATCTGCGCTTGCGCAACAGCGCATTCGCCAAGAAACACGGCGCCGACAAGGCGGCAAACGCCCACGAATGGCTCGAGAACGCTCCGCTTACCACCTATTCCGATTACCGTCCCTTCGTGGAAAGCTCGATGCTGGGCGCGAAGTCGGCTTTGTATCAAGATGACACCCAGGCGTATATCCTTACCAGCGGAACGACGGGTGCCCCGAAGATCTTCGCCGACAGCGTTTCGGGCAACTTCGCCAAGTTACTGGTCATGCGCTTGCGCGGTTTCTATACCCGCACGGCGTTCCCCATCACAGGCGACCGTAGCGCGAAGAACCTGACCTTCTCGAACTATGCAGGTTTGGGCAATGCTCAGGACGGCAAGCCCATTTTGCGCGCGTCCGGTTCGACTGCGCGCAGCTTGCGCAAATACACCGACACCATGAACATCATCCCAGCTCCATTCTGGGAGCTGCCCGACATCGGTCCGCGCGAGCGCGACTACCTTATTGCGCTTATGGCGCTTTCCGACCCGGCGCTGGCCAAAGTGTTCGCCAACAACATCGCTCACTTCGGTCGCATGTTGTCGCAGGTGGACGCGTTGGGCGATCAGATGATCGTGGACATTAGGGAAGGCCGTCAGTCGGTTGACCTGCCCGAAGACGCCCGCATGTTCATGCAAAAGTTGCTTTCGCCCAACCCCGAGCGCGCCGATGCGCTCGATGCGGTCATGCGCGAGTTTGGCTCTATTTCCTCGAAAGAGGCGCTTGGAAACGTGTGGCCTCGATTCTCGTTGGTCAGCGGCTGGCTGAACGGACCAACCGGCCGCGATGCCCGCCAGGTCATGCGTCGTCTTCCCAAGAAAGTGGGCACGTTCGCCATGGGTTACGGCTCAAGTGAGGGCAAGTGGAACATTCCTTTGAAGGCTGCTACCGCCGAGGGCGCGGCTTCTCCGTTCAGCTCGATCTACGAGTTCCGTGACCTGGTTACCGGGCGCCTTTATCGCGCCAGCGAGGTGTGGCCGCATAAGTTCTACGAGCTTGTGGTTACCACATACTCGGGTCTGGTTCGCTATAACATGCAAGATGTTGTATACGTTACCGGTCGCGAGGGCGGCTCGCCCGTGTTCGCCTTCTGCGGTAAAACCAGCGAGGTCGTTCGCGTGAACGGGCGTAAGCGCGACAGCCATAACTTCCTGGCGCTGTTCGCGTGGATCGAGATCAAGTACGACATCGAGTTCGACCTGATGCAGGTGTGCGAGAAAGACGGCGAGCTGTCCTTCATCTTGGAAAGCGCCGACGACATCGATTACGCCCGGCTGCTTCGTTTCCTGAATTCTATTATGGGCGAGCACTGGGGCTTCACCGCCTCACATATATACGTGGTCGATTCGGCCTATAAGCAGGCGTATTTCGACAGCAAGGAACTTCCCGGTCGCGGCGTCAGCGGCATCAAGGTGCCTACGGTGACCGCAGACCTCCCCGATACCAAGTTCATAAAGGCTCTTGTAAACAAGGAGGATTAACATGAACCAGAAACTGCCCCGTGTTGAGCACCTAAAGGAACGCGCTAAGGACTGCTGCTGCAGTTATTGCGGTGGTGACCTGGCTGTTCGCCGCATCCTGTACCAGACGACGGCCGAGTATCGCATCGAGCTGTATTGCGACAACTGCGAGAAGATCGAGTACGGCGTGCCGCGCGCCCTGTACGACAGCGCGAAGGCCGCTATCGAGCGCCTTGGCTTCAACTACTATCCCGAAACCGAAGAGGGCGTTACCCGCAACCAGATGAACATCGCCAAGCTTTCCACGCTTACTGCATGGCAGCTGCGCTACCTGGGCATGATCGACGACGAGCGCTTGAAGGACGCCGCCGAGGGATCCACGCAGAGCATGGACGCCAACACCATCGTCTCGGAAGATGACCTTGATGAGCTGTTGAAGGAGGTCGAGACATGGAGCGAGCAACAATTGAACTGCGAGGAGTAGGCTGCACCATTGGTGGTCGCGCCCTTATCAAGGACGTGAACTGGAAGATCGAGCCCGGCAGCCGCTGGGTTGTCTTCGGCAGCAACGGTTGCGGTAAAACCACGCTTCTGTCGCTTATCGCGGGTTATGGCAAATACAACGGAAGCCTGAAGATCGACGGCGCCGAGCTGAACGACATCGACGCTTTCGATTGGCGCACGTCGGTCGGCTTCGTCAGCGGATCGTTCTTCGGTCGCATCTATCAGAACGAGACCGTCCTGAACATCATGACTGCCGGCTCCCGTGGAACCATGGGCGTGCCGCTTGAGGAGGTCACGCCGGAGGAGATGCGCATCATCCGCAAGCTTCTGGCAAGCCGCGACTTGGGGCACAGGCTTGACTCGCCGTTCTCGACGCTTTCGAAGGGCGAGCAGCAGATCATCTTGGTTCTGCGCGCGCTTTTGCTTAATACGTCCACGCTTCTGCTGGACGAGCCCATGAGCGGCCTTGACGTTGGTGCGCGTGCCGAAATGCAGCATATGCTGTTCTCGTTGGCTGACAAGCGCAATGCCACGGTTGTGTATGTCAGTCACCACCTCGAGGAGATCTCGCCCGAGCTGTTCGATAACTGCCTTTTGCTTTCGCGCGGGCGCGTTCAGGCCGAAGGCCCCATTCGCGACGTCCTGTCGTCGGAGGCTGCGCGCAAGATCATCGGGAAGAACCCCTACGCGCAAGAGGAGGTTTAGGAGATGACGACCTCATTGAAAGATGTCGATAGCGCGGTCATGGTTGGCAAGCTTGCCGACATGAACGCTTTCCCTAAAGAGCACAACGCCTGGGGTTATGCCTTCATGGCAAAGGACGGCAAGATCCATTACTGCCTAAGCGAGGAGTCCATGACCCTTCGCCGCATGCGCGATTCGCAGCGCGAGGCGGGCGTGCCCATGTCGCCGCTCGTTCAGTTCTCGGAGCGCGCCATCGTTCGCGACGAGGATTACGACGACTGGATTTACGTGCGCAAGCTTCGCCTGGCCGACTCCATTCGAAAAGACTACGGTCATGCGTTCTTCGATATCCAGAAGCGATTGATCGACGCGTCGTGCGACAGCCTTGCCTTGGACATCCTTCTTCCGTGGAAGGAAGAGATCACCGGCTACTTCGACGAAGTGTCGCTTGACCTGTTCGAGGGCGTGCTGCACGAGGCAAGGCGCATGCGCCATATCACCGACGAGCAGTACCGCGAGCTGGGGCGCTGGCTCAGGCAAGAGAAAAAGCAGTCCATTCCGGAATTGGGCGGCACCGGATTGTACGCCCGCACGTTCCGCGGCATTGCTTACAAGGACAATGGCCAGACCAAGTACCTGGTGAATGCGAACGCCGATGCCTTCTACGATCGCTACGACGAGCTTGACGAGCAGAACATCGATAAGACGCCTATCTATTCGTGCACGTTGCGCCACATCAACTCGATTCCGGGCGTGAAGTGGCGTCAGGAGTTCCTTGAGTATCTGAAGGAGTATATGGACGACGAGTACATGGCCCGTATCGACGCGCTGAACGCGCTGCCTTCGTCGGTTCCTGCCGACCTTTGGGAAGAGTCTTTGGCTCAGGCGGATGCGGAATGCTCCGAGCCCGCCCGCGAGGCCCTTCGCCACTGGGGTGCGCAGATGCGCATCGCCTAGCGCGAATCGTATACAACCAACAAGAAAGCCGCTGCTCAGCGATTGAGCGGCGGCTTTTTTGGTGTATGGGGTGGGTTTTGGCGAAGGGGTTGCGGACGATCGATAAATCAAAGCCCCGTATTCGATCGCTCGACGAAGTTGCGAATATCGTCGATATATCGTTCCTCAAGCGTGCTTAGGGTGGCATCGCGCGGGGTGACGTAGCCGATGCGAATTCGCTCTTCTGTTTCGATGGGAATGGCGCGCACGCCGAAATCGATCATTTCCTGAACCATCACGTTTCCCCAGATCGAATAACCGTTAACGTCGGCAATGCATTTAACGAGGTTGGGAATGCTGACGCTGGAATCGTAGACTTTGATGCCGTTGTAGTATTCCATCGAAGCTCGATCGGGGTTGTTATCAGCGACGGAGCTAGTTAGATGCAGGTACTGATCGAACAGGTACTTCGGGTATGGGGCTAGGTCGGCTGGCGTGAGGAATTCGCGGTTTGCCAGGGGGTGCGAAGGGTCCATTAATGCATATGGCTGCCTTTCGCAAATCTTATGAAACCTGAGTCCCGCATTAGCGAGCAGCTCAAAAATCGATATTTCAGTGTCGTCCATTGTGTGGATGAGACCCAGATCAGCGGCGCCCGAATTCAGCCTCTTAATTGTTTCAGGGAGCGGTGTGACGTCATATCTGAACTCATATTTCTCGAACTCGGGGAGTTTTGCGAAATCGCCCAGAATGTATTCCGCAAATGCAAAATTCGACCCGACGACCCTGAAGCTAAGATCGGGGTCTTTTGCGCACCCGAAATGGGTTTCAAGCAGGTCCATTCCTTGCACGGCTCTGCGAGCGTAGCCAAGGAATTCGATTCCCTTTGAAGTTGGCATAGCCCCTTTTTTGTTACGAGTGAACAGCTTGAAGCCCACGGTGGATTCGATTTGGGATATGGCGCTTGAAAGGGTCGCTTGAGAGACCTGAAGATCGGCTGCCGCTTTGGTCAAAGATCCCGCTTCGGCGGTTTTCAGGATATAGCGCAATTGTTGAACAGTGATTCGCACCAGCGGTCTCCTTTGCTTGCCTAATCGCATGAATGTAATGCCGAAATGTGATGACATCGTCTGAGAATTTAGCATGTTTTAGATTTCCAAAAGATAAGTGACTGTCATTGAAAATAGCAATACGTGCCAGCTGAAACCTGATCTTCCAGATTGCTAGAATACCGACATCTTCAGTAAACATGAAGATAAATTATGAAATCAGCAAAATCGATTTCAAGGGAGAAGTTCGAATAAAGGAGGAGAGATGGGGCGCCCTACGGTGTTTCCAACAGGAACAACGGTTTATTATCCCGAGGAGTGCTGGAACGGCTATACGGTATTCGAGCAGGATGAAGCTGGCGTACATGTTATCGATATGAACGGAAGGGTGGTCAGGCACTTTAAGGACCTTGCCGGTTTTCCAAGCCGTATTTTGCCGGGTGGTCATCTGATATCAAGTCGGTCTTACCGCGCCGATAGGTTTGCCTATCAGGATCAGAATGACTTGGTAATGGTCGACTGGGACGGCAACGTTGAGTGGGTTTTCAACAAGAACGAGCAGGTCGTCGATGACGGCGAGCCCTACTGGTGCGC